>JAFVXT010000160.1 GCA_017501005.1 Clostridia bacterium | reverse complement strand
GTCTTCGGAAAAGACGCAGGAATCCTCCCCGGGCGAAAGATCACTTGACATCACAAGCTCGGCCATAAAAGGGAAGAGTGCGTTGATCAGCGGCTTCCAGGGTGTGAACTCACCAAAGGGCACGGGGCGGCGCTTGTGATAGATATTTTCCGAAACTGTGCCGTCCGCACGGTAAAGAAAGAGCGAATTGTATCGCTTGAGTGTGCCGTCCTCGTCCTCTTCCTCACAAAACGCGCCGACGAGCTGATCAAGCTGCAGCTCCTCTGACAGTGATGCAAGCGCGCGCGAGTGAGCTGTGGCATCTTGCTCATGCGTCGGCAGCTCGGTCAGCAGGGCACTTTCGCTCCAGATCACAAGATCGGGGTGACGTCCCGCCTCGTCAGAGTCCGCCACCGAGGTGCGCAAAAGCCGCTCGTAACGCTCGAAAAGGCTTTCGCCCTCACCCGTCCACTTCTCACGCGAGGAAACATTGCCCTGCAGTAAAAGCACGGTGAGCGTGCCCGCCTTCTCGTGCGGTGCGTGATAAAGCAGTGCGCCCGTAAGCGTGTTCAGAAGGAACACACACGCCGCCAGCAGAAGCGGCAGGCGCGTACACGTCCACGTGCGTGCTTTGAGCGCAGCATGCCTGTACGCATAGAGGGCAAGTGCGAGCATGCCGTTGATAAAAAGGACAACGAATGTTGTCAAATAAGAGCCGAAAAGCGAGGCCGAGCCAATGAGGTAGGGGTGCGCCGTTTGCGAAAGGGCAAGATTGCCCCACGGCACGCCGGCCCACGTCAAGGAGATCAGATAGGAGAAGACGGTCATCACCGCGGCGAAAAGAGGCGGCAGCAAAAGCGCGTGACGGCGCACGAAGGGAAGGCGCGCGGCAAGCGCGAAGGTCGGGTGAATGAAGGCATAGCAGGCGGTGGCCACGAGCGCGAGGCCGAACCACGCCACGCATACCACGCCAATGGCTTCAAGTGCTGTGAAATCGGCAATGAAATCCAGCGGATACACCGAAATGAACCAATGGTAAACACCGAGGTGAAAGCCGTAGGCAAAGAAGAAGCCGCGGTGAAGATAGGCGCGGTAGCTGTGCTTTTCTTCGCCGAGTACGTCCGAAAAAAGCAGATAAAGCGCGGGAATCCCCGCGAAAAAGGCAAGCGCGGCCGCCAAAATCGGTGCTTTGCCGTCAAGCAAGATCGGCAATGAGAGGCAAAAGCCGCCCGCCAGATGCCGAAGCCATATCGGGATTTTTTTCACGCGCTTCTCCTTTCCGCCCCTCGAGCGCGGCTCGTATCGGGCAAAATGCAAATAAAAATTTACTTGAATAATTCTGTGAAATAAATATCCTCGGGCGGAATGGAAAATTCCCGTCCGTCAAGATAGGAAAGCAGATTCTCTTCGCCCTTGAAGGAGAAGCGAAGCTTATAGGCGTAAAGGGCCTGGTGCTTGTAGCCCCTTTGCGCGTCGGCACGGTTGATGCCGTATTTGCCGTCGCCGAGCAGGGGATGCCCGACGTGCGCCATATGGGCGCGGATCTGGTGCGTGCGCCCCGTGAACAGCCGCACCTCAAGTAAGGAAAGGCCGTTTTTGCTTTTGAGCACGCGATAGCCCGTGCGGATATCCTTTTCGCCCTGCCGTCCGCTCGGGCGGTCGGAAACCGTGACGATATTGCCCTTTTCGTGCTTGTAAAGATAAGCCGAAAGCACGGCCTCGGGAGGCCTTGGCGTGCCGTGTACCGCCGCGAGATAGTATTTGTCGATCTCGCGGCCGCGGATTTTTTCGTTCATGATGCGCAAAGCCTCGGCATCCTTGGCGGCAATCACAATACCGCCCGTGTTGCGGTCAATGCGGTTGCAAAGCGCGGGTGCAAAGGATTGCTCGGACGCAGGATCGTACGCGCCCTTTTTGTAAAGATAAGCCTGCAGGTGGGTGATCAGGTTGTCGGTGGTCTGATTTTCGTCCTCGTGCACCGAAACACCCGGCCGCTTATGAAGCAAAATGATATGCTCGTCCTCGTAAAGGGGGGTTACGTGCGGCGTGACCGACTTGAGTCGGCGGACGGTCTCGTTTTGGTCAGCGTCAGCATCTCCGAAAAATTCATCACGCAAAAAAAGCTGTAAAGTATCCCCCTCCTCGAGGATTCGGGAGGGGGTGACGCGTGCGCGGTTCAATTTGATCTTTTTTGTGCGAATGGATTTGTAGAGAAGCGACGGCGGCATGTTGCATAGCGCCTTGGAAAGAAACTTATCCACGCGCTGACCTGCATCGTTTTTGCCGATTCGCAGCTCTCTCATCGCTTATTTCGTACCGAAGAGACGGTCGCCCGCATCGCCAAGACCGGGCACGATATAGGCGTGGTCGTTCAGGCACTCGTCAAGTGCGGCCGCGTAAATATCAACATCGGGGTGATCCGCCTGCACCTTACGGACACCCTCGGGGGCGGCCACGAGGCACATGAATCTGATATGCTCACAGCCCTTTTCCTTGAGCATACGAATGGCATCGGAGGCACTGCCGCCTGTGGCAAGCATGGGATCCGCAACGATCACCAGACGGTGCTGCACGTCGGGCGGGAGCTTGCAGTAGTATTCCACGGGCAGATGTGTTTCGGGATCGCGGTAAAGACCGATATGGCCGATGCGTGCCACGGGCACCAGGCGCAAAAGACCGTCCACCATACCGAGACCTGCGCGAAGGATCGGCACAATCGCAAGCTTTTTGCCTGCAATGCGCTTCATTTTGGCGCGGGTGATGGGAGTTTTGATCTCAACCTCTTCAAGCGGCAGATCGCGTGTCAGCTCATAGCCCATCAGCATGGAAATCTCGTTCAGAAGCTCGCGGAAATCCTTGGAGCTCGTGTCGGTTTTGCGCATGATGGTCAGCTTGTGTTGGATCAAAGGGTGGTCGATCAGATGAAACGTGTCCTTCATAAGAAATGTCCTCTTGTTTTTTGAAATTCCCGCTTTTTTGACGGGTGTACGGTTTCTTTTTATATTATACTGCACGGATCGCCTTTTTGCAAGGCCTTTCGCGATTTTTTGTCAAGAAAACCTGCGGTGCGCGTCAGCGTCCGATCTTCCTTTTGGCACATTCGGCAATCAAAGCGGCGGTTTCGTCAATGCCAAGGGTCGAGCTGTTGATCGCCAGGTGGTAATTGTCGTAGCGTCCCCATTTACTGCCCGTATAGAAATTGTAGTAGGAGGCACGGCGGCGGTCGGTCTTGTTGATGAGATCAAGCGCCTTCCCCTCGCTGATATCGTGGCGGGAGGCCACGCGTGCGCGGCGGTCCTCAAGATTGGCATAGACGAAGACGCTCAAGCGGCCGGGGTGCTCGCGCAGAACGTG
The DNA here is from genome assembly GCA_017501005.1 of Clostridia bacterium. Taxonomy (GTDB): domain Bacteria; phylum Bacillota; class Clostridia; order Oscillospirales; family CAG-272; genus UBA1740. The sequence continues at coordinate 34,419 of JAFVXT010000160.1, read as the reverse complement.
ATCGGCACAGCGGCCGACGATCACACAGCTTTCCTTCTCGGCAAGACGGCGGATCAGATCCGACTGCAAAACGAACAGACGGTCGTTGAGAGGCATGGTGTAGCCGAAAAGGTGCGCCGCGCCAAAGGGGTTCGAGCCGACGGCCAGCGTGTAAAGCAGGCTGTTCGCCGCCACCTCGTCCGCGTTTTCGGCAATTTCGGGACTGATATTTTCCTTTTGCGCAGACATGGTGATCAGCTCACGGTCGTAGCAGGGAATCGAGAGCAGGGCGGCCACTTTTTCGCCGATCTCGCGTCCGCCGCTTCCGTATTGCCGCGCAATGGTGATGATGATTTTTTTGGACATAACAAAACCTCCTTCGCTTGTCTTTTGACATATGATCGTATCTGATCACTTGTCAGCTCTATTATAACATATTTGCCCAAAAAAGTAAAGAGTATCAGCGAAAATTTATGGAAAATACCAAGCGCGCACACTTGATTTTTTGCGCCGAACATGGTAAAATGAAGAAAAAGGTGTGCCGCCGCGCGGCAGAATGGAGATTTTGATGGTTGCAGTCAAGCCGGATATGATCCGCAGGATCGATCAGTATGCAGAAGAAAAATTGGGAATCCCCACCGATACGCTCATGCAGCGCGCAGGTGAGGCCGTTTTTAAGTGTGTGCAAACAAAAGTGAACAAAAAGAGCCCGCGTGTGCTCGTCCTCTGCGGCGGCGGTAATAACGGCGGCGACGGCTATGCGGCAGCCAAGCTCATGCTCGAGCACGGCATGCGCGTGTGCGCGGTCGATCTCTTTGCGGCAGGACAGCGCACCGAAGAGGGCAAGCGCGCGCTTGCCGCCTATCTCGCCTCGCCCGATGCCCGTATGCTCTACGGCACGGAGGACGTGCGGGAGGAGCTTTTCCGCGCCGATTGCGTGGTCGAGGCGGTCTTCGGTGTCGGTGCGCGAGAAAGCCTGCCCGAGGAGGCGCTCTGGCTTCTTCGCACCCTTCACGAGGTCAGCGGGAAACGCCTCTCCGAAAAAGGGGAAGGTGCGTTTTGCGTCAGCGTGGATTGCCCTCTGGGCATCAATGCCGAAAACGGCACGGCGCATGAGGAAGCCTTCTTTTTCGATGCCACGGTCGAATTGAGCTTCCCGAAGATCGGCACGCATTCCTATCCCGCCGCGCGCTATGCAGGCGAATTTTTCTATGACTCTCTCGGTCTGCCGATCAAAGAGATTAAGGACAACTTTCATTTGCAAGATATTGTCATGGACGGCGAGGACGCCAAAAAACTGCGCCCCCTCCGTCTGAGCGAAGGCCACAAGGGCAGCTTCGGCACGCTGCTCTCGTTCACGGGCAGCCGCCTCTATCGCGGTGCGGCGCTTCTTGCAGCCGAAGCCGCCTTGCGCGGCGGTATCGGGCTTTTGCGCTACGTTGGCGAGGACGAGGTGTGCGATGCCTTGCTCGCGCGTACCCCCGAGGCTGTTTGCCATCGCGTTGCGCCGATCGCACCCCTGGACCTTGAGACGGCACAACGCCTTGTCGATGCGCTCCCCCGCGCCGATGCGGTCCTGGTCGGCTCGGGATGCGGCCGAAGCGAGGGGCTGGCCAATCTCCTTCGCGTGCTTCTTTTGCACCGCACCGCACCCACCGTTCTCGATGCCGATGCGCTGAATGTGCTTTCCGATCCCCAAAATGATCTTTTCGATTGCTTTTCCTTCTGCAAGGGTGAAGTTTTGTTAACGCCTCACCCACAGGAATTTGCGCGTCTGATCGGCAAAAGCGTGGAGGAGGTGCAAAAAAACCGTCTTGCGCTTGCCCGCGCCTTTGCAAAACGCTATGAGGTCACCGTGCTTTTAAAGGGCAAGGGCTCGGTCATCGCCGCGCCCGACGGCCGCGTCTGCGTGAACACAAGCGGCAATACCGCGCTCTCGAAGGGGGGCAGCGGCGACGTGCTGGCAGGACTCGTTGCCTCCTACGTTGCCCAAGGCTTGCCCGTCTTTGAAGCCGCCGCACTCGGCGCTTACCTGCACGGTCGGGCGGGCGAGGTTCTTGCCGAAACGCTCGGCGAAGCGGGCGTGCTCCCCTCGGATCTGCCGCTGCAGATCGCCAAGGAAGCGCAAAAATGACAGAATGATAAAAGCAAAGAACGCATCTGCCGCGGCAGATGCGTTCTTTTGTTGTCAATGCGCAAGAGGTTGCGCGTCAAAAGCCATAGGCTTCGTCGCAAGTTCCGTTGCGCTTTTTTGCTTACTCCCCAAGCCAATTGTCCGCAATCATGAGATCAACGGTCAGCGGCACGCTCACGCGGTAGGCGTTCTCCATCTCCTCGCGGAGAATCTTGGCGGCCGATTCGGCACACGCGCGGGGCGATTCGACGATCAGCTCGTCATGCACCTGCATAATGAGATGCGCCTCGGGACATTCGCTTCGTAAGCGGTCGGCCGTGCGGATCATGGCAAGCTTGATGATGTCGGTCGCGCTGCCCTGGATCGGACTGTTCATGGCAATGCGGCAGCCGAAGGCCTGCGTGTTTTTATTGGAGGCGGCAAGCTCGGGAATGTAACGGCGGCGGCCGAGAAGCGTTTCCGAATAGCCGTTTTCCTTGGCGTCCTCAACGGTTTTTTGGCGGTAGACGTCAATGGACGGATAGGTGGCAAGATAATCCTCGATATAGCGCTTCGCCTGCGCCGTGGAGATCTTCAGATCCTCTGAAAGCGAGAAAGCGCCGATGCCGTACACAATGCCGAAATTGACCGCCTTGGCGCGCTTGCGCATCTCCTCGGTCACCTCGTTTTCAGAGACACCGAAAACAAGCGAGGCGGTTTTGGTGTGAATGTCCTCCTCCGCACGGAAGGCCTCGATCATCGTGCGGTCGCCCGACAAATGCGCAAGCAAGCGCAGCTCGATCTGCGAATAGTCGGCATCAATCAGCACGTGATCGTCGTCCTCGGCAATGAAGAAGCGGCGCATCTCACGGCCAAGCGGCGTGCGGATCGGAATGTTTTGCAGGTTGGGATCGGTTGAGGAAAGCCGCCCCGTGGCCGTCAACGCCTGCTTGAAGGTGGTATGCACGCGGCCGTTTTCGTCTGCCTGACGCAAAAGCGCCGTCACGTAGGTCGAACGGAGCTTGGTCAGATGACGGTATTCGAGGATCTTCGGTATGATGGGGTGGAAGGCGGCGATCTTTTCAAGCGTCTCCACGTTCGTTGAGAAGCCCGACTTGGTCTTTTTTGCCGTCGGTAATCCCAGCTTTGTAAACAAAACTTCACCAAGCTGCTTAGAAGAATTGATATTGAAGGTCATGCCTGCCAGCTCGTAGATCTCCTCGGTCAGCTCGGCAATGGTATCGTCAAGCTCGCAGCCAAAATCCGAAAGACCGCGGCGGTGAATCTTAAAGCCGATCTCTTCCATCTCGGTAAGCAAGGGCGCAAGCGGCAGCTCGATCTCGGTCAGCAGAGTCAGCATGCCCTGCTCCTTGATGGCCTCGCGCAAAATAGGCTCGCAGAGACGCATGCGCGTGACCGCGTGCAAAGCGGGCGCGGGTAAGGGCGCACTGCCCTTCGGCAGATGAGGCGCCACCGAATCAAGTGCCGAGGAAAGCGTTTGCAAATGCCCCGTCGGATTCAGTAGGTACGCATAAAGCAAAACGTCAAGCGGCACGCACGCACATTTGACGCCCTCGCTGTGCAAGCGGTGCAAAAGCGCCTTGGCATCGTAGCAGATGACCTCGTGACTGCCGTCGAAAAGCGGAGCAAGCGAGGCCGAATCGCCAACGTAGGAAAGAAGCTCACTGCCCTCGCACGAGAAGAGATAGCCGTCCTCGGTCGGGCAAACGGCAAAGGTAGCGGCACCGATCGCCGCAAAAAGCTCGTCCTTGGAGACGCTTTTGATTTTTTCCTCGGGGAGGCTCTCTTCGAAAAGGCTGATCTGCGGACTCTCGTTCAAGCCGAGCTTGCGCACGAGCGCACGGAATTCCAGCGACATCAGCTTGTCGTAAAGACCTGCCCGATTGCCAAGATAGCGAAGCTCGTCCAGCGTCTTGCCGATCGGTACATCGTAAACCGCCGTCACCAGCCACTTGGCGATCTCGGCGCATTCCTTGCCCTCGGCCAGCTTGTCGCGCACACCGCGCTTAATAGTCGGGTGATCCAGATTGTCATAAATATTCTCAAGTGAGCCGAAGCAGGAGATCAGGCGAAGCGCGGTCTTTTCGCCAATGCCCGCCACCCCGGGAATGTGGTCGGAGGAATCTCCCATCAGCGCCTTGACATCAACGAACTGCGAGGGCGAAATGCCGTATACCTCGGTGAAATGCTCGGGGGTGAAGGGAACTGTGTCGCTGTTGGTGGCCAAAAGCACGGTCACGTTCGGCGAAACCGTCTGCAACAGGTCGCGGTCGCCCGTCAGAATATAGGCCTCGGTGTTCGGACGCTCGGCAGCCATGCGCGAAACTGTGGCCAGAATGTCGTCTGCCTCATAGCCGGGTAATTCCAACGTGTGCACCCCCATCAGGCGCATGCACTCCTTGGCATCGGGAAACTGCGCGAGAAGCTCGGGCGGCGTCGGATGCCGCCCCTCCTTGTAGAAGGGGTATTTCTTTTTGCGGAAATTGGCATCCTTGACGTCAAAGGCAATGCAGGCATAGGTCGGCTGCAGCTTTTCAAGCTGCATGCGCACGATATTGATCAGTCCGTAAATGGCGTTGGTCGGACGGCCGTCTGCCGTCGAAAGCGCACGAATGCCGTAAAAGGCACGGTTGATGATGCTGTTTCCGTCAATGACGAGAAGCTTATCCATGGTCATTCCTTTCCATCAGGCGTTTTCGTTCTCCGGGACAGAGTCTTGTGCTTCCTGCGCTTCTTCTTCGCCCTTTTCTGCACTCTCCTCTGCCTTTTCGGGCATCTCCGTGTCAAGGTCGATCGGTACGTCGTAGACAAGAGCCGTGTCGGGAATGGTTTCAATCTCAGAGGGTATGACAGAATCGAAGGTCAGCTGCGAATGATCCTCGGTCTCTTCCTCTCCTTCGATTTCGTCGGCACGCTGCGCAAAATCAGTTGCAGGATGCTCGGCTTGGTTGAGAAGATCAAAAACGCGATCGCCGCGTGCGCTCTCGGAAAAGAGCATGTGCAGCATGCGAATGGCCGTGTAAAGGAAAAGGGAGATCATCAATGCGTCATGGGCGGCATTGACATTGAGGGGCTCGCCGTGCGTGAGCATATATATAAAGGAAGGAAAGCCGTTCACCGCGGTAAAGACCATGGCGATTAGACCGAACGTGCATTGCGCGGCATAGCGGGGGGCATGGAAGAGCACGCGCAGCTCGTAAAGCAGATAAAGCGCCACGAACACGTAGGTGAACTGATCGAAGAGCTTGTTCGGCGCGTTCAGGGGTGTGGTCGTATCAAAATAAAGATAAAGCACGTTCAGCACCGCAAAGAGAGGGACCGACAGACCGAAGAGCAAGCGGCGTCCGCGCTCTGCGTTCGGAAAAAGGCAGTTGTGAATGCAAAAGAAAACACCCGCCACCGCGAAAAGCGTGCAGAAGAGTCGCAGCGCATCCGTGAGAGGAGATGCACCGAAGGCCTCCTCCGCCGTTCTGAAAAAGACGGGGAAGGAGAAGAGCGCATAGGCGGCAAGCGACGTGCCGAGCACCGCGTTTGCAAAATAGAAGGGAATCCCGCGGTCGGAGGGGGCAAGCGCAACCTTTCCGCGCAGGTAGAGTCCGCACACGAAAAAGATCAGCACAGCGGCAAGCAAAAGATAGTTCACGGTGCGGTAAAGCGTTGCACCGTGCGCAAAATACTGCGTGCTCGCCTCAAAGTCGTCAAGTGCCATCACGCGCAGGGCGGAAATGAACACCGAGAGGAAAAATGCAAGCGCAAGAAAGATCGAAAATGCAATGCGTGTTGATTTTGACATGATCCGAAAAGCCTTTCTGTTTTCAAATTTCAAAAACCTACCATATATTATACTGTATGTTCGTTAACATTTGATGAATAAAAAAGCAATGAAAGTAAAACAATTGCGAAAACTCGCCCGAAAAAGAGAGAAAAAAGGGATATTTATGCAATATGCACAAAAAAGTCCGAAAAATTTCGTCAAAAATCTATATCCCAAAAAGAGGCAAAGGGATTGCTTTTTAACGGCAAATACGCTATAATAGTAAGGCTTGATATGCGATGAAGCGAGAGGTTGCCGTGGAAAACACGGGGAATTTTCGTGGAGTATGTCCGATGAAACGGGCGACAGCAGCCGAAGGATCGGCGTGAGTCAGCATGTAAATGGGCTATGTCTGTGCGGCAGACGGCGCCCGCTTTTTACAGACTCGCAAAGATTCTCCCGGCACAGTGTACAATGTATCGCCCCCATGCAAAGTAAGAAAAAGGAGGCAAAACAATGGCAGCAAATGAAAAGATCAGAGTCAGACTCAAGAGCTATGACCACACTCTCGTAGACGCCGCAGCAGAGAAGATCGTGGAAATTGCGAAGAGAAACGGCAGTGCGGTTTCGGGTCCTATTCCGCTTCCGACCGAAAAGGAGATTGTGACCATTCTCCGCGCGGTTCACAAGTATAAGGATAGCCGCGAGCAGTTCGAAATGCGCACCCACAAGCGTCTGATCGACATTCTCAAGCCCCAGAGCAAGACGGTTGAGGCCCTGATGAGCGTAGAGCTCCCCGCAGGCGTCGACATCGAGATCAAGGCTTGACGCAAACCCCGAACCCCATAGGAGGAACGGTCCTCCAAACGCAGAACCCTGCGGTCATGTTGGCGCTTCGTTTAAAACGAAATTCAAAAAGCGTCAACCAATAACTGAGGAGAAAAACAATGAAAAAAGGCATTATCGGTAAGAAACTGGGTATGACTCAGATCTTCGACGAAGTCGGCAATGTGATTCCCGTCACCCTGATCGAAGCAGGTCCCTGTGCCATCGCACAGAAGAAGACCGCCGAGAACGACGGCTATGAAGCATTGCAGCTCGCATTCGAGGATGCAAAGGAAAAGCATCTCACCAAGGCAGAGCTCGGTCACTTCAAAAAAGCAGGCATTTCGCCTAAGAGACATTTGAAGGAATTCCGCCTTGAGGATTGCAGCGCGTACAACGTGGGCGACGTTATTGCCGTCGATACCTTCGCCGCAGGCGAAAAGGTCGACATCACAGGCATTACCAAAGGTCACGGCTACACGGGCGCAGTCAAGAGATGGGGCCACCACATCCTGAGAATGACGCACGGTACGGGCCCTGTACACCGCCAGGTCGGTTCCATGGGCGCGAACTCCACCCCCTCCCGCGTCTTTAAGAATAAGAAGATGGCGGGCCAGTACGGTAACGAGCAGGTCACCATTCTCAACCTGGTCGTTGTCAAAATCGATGCAGAGAAAAATCTGATCGCAGTGAAGGGCGCTGTTCCCGGTGCAAAGGGCGGCATCGTCTTCATCCGCGATTCTGTGAAAGCATAACGGAAGGAGGAAATTGAAATGGCAGTTATTAAAGTTGTGGATATGAACGGCAAGGCAGTCGGTGAGATGGAACTCTCCGATGCAATCTTTGCCGCCAACGTCAATGAGTCTGTCCTCCATACCGCAGTGAAGGCATACCTCGCAAACCAGAGACAGGGCACACAGTCCACCTTGACCCGCACCGAGGTTTCGGGCGGCGGTAAGAAGCCCTGGAAGCAGAAGGGTACAGGCCGTGCAAGACAGGGCTCCACCCGCGCTCCCCAGTGGACGCACGGCGGTGTTGCTCTCGGTCCGAAGCCCCGTGAATACCGCGTCACCATGAACAAGAAGGAAAAGCGCATCGCAATGTTCAGCGCACTCTCCTCCAAGGTCGCCGCAGGCGAGATGGTGGTTGTGGACAAGATCGCGGCTACCGAATACAAAACCGCAACCATGGCAGCAATGCTCAAGGCTGTCGGCGCTGATAAGAAATCTCTTGTCATTCTGCCCGCAGTTGACCAGTATGTTGTCAAGAGCTGTGCGAACATCGAAGGCGTTCGTACGACCGTCTACAATTCGTTCAGCGCATACGACGTTCTGAATTGCAACACCCTCATCGTTGCAAAAGAGGCCGTTGAGAAAATTCAGGAGGTGTACGCGAAATGAAAGCAGTTGCTGATATCATCATCAAGCCTCTGATCACCGAAAAGGCGACCGACTCTCTCGCAGAGAAGTGCTACGCATTCAAGGTGATGAAGAGTGCAACCAAGCCCGAGATCGCTCGTGCGGTTGAGGAAATGTTTGATGTGAAGGTTGCCAGCGTCAACACCATCAACATGAAGAAGAAGCCGAAAAGACTCGGTGTCCATTTCGGCTCCACCAGCGAGTGGAAGAAAGCAATCGTTACCTTGAAGCCCGACTCCAAGAGCATTGCCTTCTTCGACAGCATGAATTGAGTAGGAGGTTAACACGGAATGCCTACCGTAAATTACAAGCCGACAACTCCGTCGCGCAGAAATATGCAGGCTCCTTCCTTTGACGAGGTAACCAAGTTTACCCCCGAAAAGAGCCTCATTCAGATCAAAAAGAAACACGCCGGACGCAACAGCTACGGCAAGATCACCGTCCGTCATCACGGCGGCGGCAACAAGCAGAAGTACAGACTGGTCGACTTCAAGCGTCAGATCGAAGGCGCAGCAACCGTTGTCGGTATCGAGTACGACCCGAACAGAACCGCGTATATCGCACTTCTGCAGCATGAAGGCGGCGAAAAGAGCTATGTGATCGCTCCTGTCGGTCTGACCGACGGCGACGTCATCTACTCGGGCGCCAATGCCGACATCAAGCCCGGCAACACCATGCCGATCTCTTCGATCCCAGTCGGTACCTTCATCTACAACATCGAGCTTTACCCCGGCAAGGGCGCACAGCTCGTCCGTTCCGCAGGCTCGGCTGCACAGCTGATGGCCAAGGAGAACGGTGTCGCTCAGGTAAGACTTCCTTCGGGTGAAGTGCGTATCATCCGTCTGGACTGCAAGGCAACAATCGGCCAGGTTGGCAATATCGAGCACGAAACCGTGAAGCTCGGTAAAGCCGGTAAGCCCCGCCACAAGGGTATCCGCCCGACCGTCCGCGGTTCGGTCATGAACCCCTGCGACCACCCGCACGGTGGTGGTGAAGGTCGTTCGCCGATCGGCCGTCCCGGCCCTGTTACCCCGTGGGGCAAGCCTGCTCTCGGTCTGAAGACCAGAAGCAAGAAGGCTCGCACCAACAAGTTCATCGTGAAACGCAGAGGCAGCAAATAATGTTGCCGAGATATTGAGAAGGAGGCACTAAAACATGAGCAGAAGCCTGAAAAAAGCACCCTACGTTGAAAAGAAGCTTTTCGACCGTGTGGTTGCTATGAATGATAAAGGCGAAAAAAAGGTGCTGAAGACCTGGTCTCGTGCATCGACTATCTTCCCTGAATTCGTCGGTCATACGATTGCTGTCCACGATGGCAGAAAGCATGTACCGGTGTACGTTACCGAAGATATGGTCGGTCACAAGCTCGGTGAATTCGCACCCACCCGCACCTTCAAGGGCCACGCGGGATCCAAAACGTCCAATAACGGTAAATAATGAATGAATCGCAAAATTGCGAGAGGAGGCAACGCCTGAACTATGGAAGCAAAGGCATATCTTAAATACGCGAGAATCTCTCCGCGCAAGGTTAAGATCGTTCTCGACCTCATCAGAGGCAAGGACACCGAGACGGCAATGGCGATTCTGAAGAATACGCCGAAAAGCGCGTCCGAATATCTGACCAAGCTATTGAAAAGCGCGGTAGCGAACGCAGAACACAATTTCCATATGGATACGACCAATCTTTACGTTTCCGAATGCTTTGTTTGCCCCGGCCCCACGCTGAAGCGTGTCCAGCCCCGTGCACAAGGCAGAGCATACAGAATCCTGAAGAGAACAAGCCACGTAACGCTGGCGGTCAAAGAAAAAAATTCGGAGAAGGAGGTAGGCTGACACTATGGGACAGAAGGTAAATCCTCATGGTCTTCGCGTTGGCGTCATCAAGCCCTGGGATTCCAGATGGTTTGTGGGTGACCATGAATTCGGTGATACGTTGGTATCCGACTATCAGATCAGAAAGTATCTGAAGAACAAGCTGCAGGGTGCCGGCGTACCCAAAATCGAAATCGAGCGCGACCGCGCTCGCGTCCGTGTCTTCATTCACTGCGCAAAGCCCGGTATGGTCATCGGCCAGAAGGGTGCAGCCATTGAAGCACTCAAGAACGAGCTCGAGGCTATGACGGGCAAGAGCGTGATCGTCAACGTCGTTGAGATCAAGAACGCTGACCTGAACGCACAGCTCGTTGCTGAAAGCATCGCTTCTCAGCTCGAAAGAAGAGTTGCATTCCGCCGTGCCATGAAATTGGCCATCGGCAGAACCATGCGCCTTGGCGCAAAGGGTATCAAGATCTCCTGCGGCGGCCGCTTGGGCGGTGCCGAGATCGCTCGTACCGAGCATTACCATGACGGTACGATTCCGCTGCAAACCATCAGAGCTGACATCGATTACGGCTTCTATGAAGCAAATACCACCTACGGTAAGATCGGTATCAAGGTCTGGATCTACAAGGGTGAGATCCTGAACGACAACGGCAACGCAGCTCCCCGTGAGCGCAACGAGCGCCGTCCTCGCCGCAACGGTGACAACAACCGCCGCGACAACCGCGACGGACGCGCACCTCGCCGTGATTTTCACCGTAACGAAAGAAGAACAGAGGGAGGCCGCTAATCATGTTGATGCCTAAGAGAGTGAAGTACCGCCGTGTTCAGCGCGGAAGACTGACCGGTAAAGCTTCCCGTGGTAACCAAATCACGAACGGCACCTACGGCTTGGTTGCACTTGAGCCCGCTTGGATCACCAGCAACCAGATCGAGGCTGCCCGTATCGCAATGACCAGATATATCCGCCGCGGCGGTCAGGTCTGGATCAAGATCTTCCCCGACAAGCCGATCACCGAAAAGCCTGCCGAAACTCGAATGGGTTCCGGTAAGGGCTCGCCCGAGTATTGGGTTGCCGTTGTTAAGCCCGGACGCGTTCTCTTCGAGATGGACGGCGTTTCCGAGGAAATTGCAAAAGAAGCAATGCGTCTTGCGATGCACAAACTTCCTATCAAGTGTAAGTTCGTCGCTCGCGAGGAGCAGCAAGCAGAGGAGGTATAAGCCGTGAAAGCAAAAGAACTCAGAGAAATGAGCGTAGAGCAGCTTGAAAGCAAGCTGACTGAACTCAAGCGCGAGCTTTTCAATCTCCGCTTTCAGCATGCCATTAACCAGCTTGACAATCCTCACAAAATCGGTGACGTGAAGCACGACATCGCTCGTGTGATGACTGTTTTGCGCGAGAAGAATGCGTAAGGAGGTAAAGCAACATGAGCGTAGAGCGTAAGAAAATGAGAAGAGTCCGTGTCGGCAAGGTCGTCAGCGACAAAATGCAGAAGACCGTTGTCGTTGCCATCGAGGACAACGTTCCTCACCCCAAGTACGGCAAGATCATCAAGCGCACCGTGAAAATTCACGTGCACGATGAAAAGGGTGAGTGCAGCATCGGCGATAAGGTTTCGGTCACCGAGACCAGACCGCTTTCCAAGACCAAGAGATGGCGCCTCGTCGAAATCCTGGAGAAAGCAAAATAATCGAGTTTCATATGAATCAAGTAGGTAGGTCAAACGCTTACCGAAATAAGGAGGAAACTATCAGTGATTCAGCAACAGACACTTATGAAAGTTGCCGATAATACGGGTGCCAAGGAAATCATGTGCATCCGCGTACTCGGTGGCTCCGGCCGCCGTTACGCCAACATCGGCGATATCGTTGTGGCAGCCGTCAAAAAGGCAGCGCCCGGTGGCGTTGTGAAAAAGGGCGACGTTGTCAAAGCGGTTGTTGTAAGAAGCGTCAAGGGCCTTCGCCGCGCAGACGGTTCTTATATCAAGTTTGATGAGAACGCAGCAGTTGTCATCAAGGAAGACAATACCCCTAAGGGTACACGTATTTTTGGCCCGGTAGCAAGAGAGCTTCGTGAAAAGGACTTCACCAAGATCCTCTCCCTCGCTCCCGAGGTTCTGTAAGGAGGTAGAGCAATGGCACATCTTCATATTAAAAAAGACGATACCGTTGTGGTTATCTCCGGTAACGATAAGGGCAAGAAGGGTAAGGTTATCGCAACCGCTCCCGCCGAGGGCAAGGTCATTGTCGAGGGCGTCCACGTCGTTTCCAAGCATAACAAGGCCCGCAAGCAGGGCGAGGTCAGCTCCATCGTGAAAACCGAAGGTGCGATCTATGCGTCCAAGGTTCTTCTGTACTGCGACAAGTGCGACGCTCCCCGCCGCACCAAGACCGTTGTCACCGAAGAAAACGGCAAGAAGATCAAGACCCGCGTTTGCGTGAAGTGCGGCAAGAGTCTGTAAGGGAGGTAAGAGAACATGGCAAGATTTAAGGATAAATACGTATCGGAAGTTGCCCCCGCTCTGATGAGCAAGTTCGCTTACAAGAGCCCCATGCAGATTCCGAAGTTCGATAAGATCGTCATCAACGTTGGTGCAGGCGATGCCAAGGACAACGCCAAGGTGATCGATTCGATCATTGAGGAGCTCACCCTGATCGCAGGTCAGAGAGCAGTTCCCACCTACGCAAAGAAGTCTGTCGCAAACTTCAAGCTCAGAGAAGGCATGAAGATCGGCGCAAAGGTTACCCTTCGCGGCGACAGAATGTATGAATTCATGGATAGACTTTTCAGCTTCGCGCTTCCCCGTGTCCGCGACTTCAAGGGTATCAATCCGAACGCGTTCGACGGCCGCGGCAACTATGCCCTCGGCTTGAAGGAGCAGTTGATTTTCCCTGAAATCGAATACGACAAAGTTGAGAAGATCCGCGGCATGGACATCGTCTTTGTCACGACCGCGCAAACCGACGAAGAAGCAAAAGAGCTGCTCACGCTGATGGGCGCTCCCTTTGCGAAATAAGGAGGAAGAGCAACATGGCAAAGAAATCCATGGTTTTGAAGCAGCAGAGAACCCCTAAGTTCTCCACGCGCGCTTACACCCGTTGCAAGATCTGCGGAAGACCCCACGCTTATATGCGTAAGTACGGCATCTGCCGCATCTGCTTCCGCGAGCTCGCATACAAGGGCGAGATCCCGGGTGTCAGAAAGGCAAGCTGGTAAACTCACTATTCTCTCATCTATTGGCAGGAAAGCGAAATGCTTTTACCACCAATCAGCCGCCGCGCCAAGAGCGCGGCAGCAAGAAAATTGAACTTGCATTAGGAGGATAAAAACATGCAAATTTCAGACGTTATCGCTGATATGCTCACCAGAATCAGAAATGCAAACGATGCAAAGCACGATACTGTTGACATTCCGGCATCCAACATGAAGAAGGCAATCGCCGACATCCTTTTGAACGAAGGCTATATCAAGAGCTATCAGGTCGTAGAGGACGGTAAGCAGGGCATCATCCGCATCGCCCTCAAGTATGCACAGGGCAAGCAGAAGGTCATTCACGGTCTTCGCCGCGTTTCCAAGCCCGGTCTGCGTATCTACACCAATTGCGAGGATATGCCCCGCGTCATGAACGGCCTCGGCATCGCCATCATTTCCACATCTAAAGGCATTATGACCGACAAAGACGCTCGCCGCGCCAACGTCGGCGGCGAAGTTCTCGCCTTTGTCTGGTAAGCGGGAGGTAGAAAGATATGTCAAGAATTGGTAGAGCCCCCATTACTGTTCCCGCAGGTGTCACCGTTACGGTTGACGCTTCGAACACTGTCACCGTCAAGGGCAAGCTCGGTACTCTTACCCAGACCTTCAAGCCTGAGATGAAGATCGCACTGGAGGGCGAGACGCTCACCGTCACCCGTCCGAACGATGAAAAGGAAAACCGCGCACTCCACGGCCTCACCCGCACGCTTCTGTCGAACATGGTCATCGGTGTCACCGAGGGCTACGCTAAGAAGCTCGAGATCGTCGGTGTCGGTTACAAGGCAGAGAAGAAGGGTAAGCAGCTGGTCCTCAGCCTGGGTTACTCCCACCCCATCTACTTTGAAGAAGAAAACGGCATCACCTTTGAGCTGCCCGATAACACCACGATCATCGTCAAGGGTATTGACAAGCAGGTCGTCGGCGAAATCGCCGCTCAGATCCGCGAGAAGAGACCTCCCGAGCCGTACCTCGGCAAGGGCGTGAAGTACGCGGGTGAAAAGATCCGCCGTAAGGCCGGAAAGACCGGTAAATAAGGAAAGGAGTTAACGCAATGGTTAAGAGAACAGATAGTAACGCACAGCGTCTTAAGAGACATAAGAGAGTGCGCGCCAAGGTGGCAGGCACCGCGGCTCGTCCCCGTCTTGCTGTGTATCGTTCCAATGCACACATCAGCGCGCAGATCATTGATGATGATGCACGTGTAACCCTCGTTTCCGCGAACAGTTACGAAGCATCCTTCGAAGGCAAGGGCTCCAATAAGGAAGCAGCCAAGAAGGTTGGCGAGCTCATCGCAAAGAGAGCGCTTGAGAAGGGCATTTCCGCAGTCGTATTTGACCGCGGCGGCTATATTTATCACGGGCGTGTATCGGAACTTGCTGCAGGCGCACGCGAAGGCGGCTTGCAGTTCTGATTCCGGTTTGTACACTATTTCAAAGCAATTTGAAAGATTGATTTAAGGAGAAAAAACATGGCAAAGATTATTGACGCGGCAACGCTTGATCTCAAAGAAAAGCTTGTCGTTCTCAACCGTGTTTCCAAGACTGTAAAGGGCGGCCGTATCGCTCGCTTCGCTGCCATCATGGTAGTCGGTGACGAAAACGGTCACGTCGGCTTCGGTCTCGGAAAAGCTGCTGAAGTTCCGGATGCCATCCGCAAAGGAATTGAAGACGCCAAAAAGAATCTCATTGAGGTTTCGCTCAATGGAGAAACCATTCCTCATGAAATTATCGGTGAATTCGGCGCAGGTAAGGTTCTTTTGAAGCCTGCCGCACCCGGTACCGGTATCATCGCCGGCGGTGCTGTCCGTGACGTTCTCGAGCTTGCTGGTATCAAGAACATCCGTGCAAAGTGCCTCCGTTCCAACAACCCCACCAACGTCGTCAAGGCGACCTTCGAGGGCCTCAAGGCTCTGCGTACTCTGCAGGAAGTTGCAGAGATCCGCGGCATCAGCCCCGATCGTGTGAAGTGAGGAGGAGCATGATGGAACAAGTTAAAGTAGTATTAGCAAAAAGCTTGATCGGTGCAAAACCGAACCAGAAGGCGACTGCAAAGTCGCTCGGTCTTGTCAAGATCGGTGACAGCGTTGTTCACGCAAACGACGCCGTCCTCGCAGGCAAGATCAGAGTTCTCAGCCACCTGGTCAAAGTTGAAACCGTTTAATCGGAATTTGGATTGAAGGAGGAAAACACATGGAACTTCATGAACTTTCGCCGGCAGAAGGCTCGGTCAAGAGCAACTTCCGCAAAGGCAGAGGACCCGGTTCCGGTAACGGAAAAACGGCGGGCAAGGGCCACAAGGGCCAGAACGCCCGTTCGGGCGGCGGCGTTCGTCCCGGCTTTGAGGGCGGCCAGCTTCCGCTTTACAGAAGACTCCCGAAGAGAGGCTTCTACAATCGTTTTGGCAAGACCTACGTCGTTGTCAATCTTTCCGCTCTGAACGTATTTGACGATAACACGGTAGTCGACGAAACCGCTCTTCTTGAGGCAGGCATCATCAGCCGCGTGCTTGACGGTGTCAAGGTCCTCGGCAGAGGTGAAATCACTAAAAAACTTACTGTGATGGCAGCAGCTTTCTCTGAAAGCGCCAAGGCAAAGATCGAAGCAGCAGGTGGAAAGACTGAGGTGGTATAATGCTTCAGACTTTAAGAAACGCATGGAAAATTAAGGAAATCCGAAATAAGCTTCTGTTCGTCATCATGATTCTGGTGCTCTACAGAATCGGTACGGTTATCCCCGTTCCCTTTGTCGATTCCTCTAACTTCGATGCACAGTTCGGAGATACGATTCTTGCATTCATGGACACCTTGTCCGGCGGTGCGCTGGGAACGGCCACCTTGTTTGCTCTTGGTATCTCGCCCTATATCACCGCGTCCATCGTCATGCAGCTCTTGACGGTCGCCCTTCCTTACTATGAAAGATTGGCAAAGCTCGGCGAAGAGGGTAAGAAAATCATCAACCGCCATACTCGCGTTGCTACCGTGATTCTGGCCATCATCACCGGCTTCGGCTATTACATGCTTCTGAAGCGTAACGGTATGTTGATTGCTTCGGCTACCGGTAAGGGCGCAGGCTGGACCTTCTTCTACGGTCTTGTCATCGTCACCTGCTTCTGCGCAGGTGCAGCCATCGTCATGTGGCTGGCAGAGAAGATCAACGAGAGCGGCATCGGTAACGGTATTTCGCTCATCCTGTTTGTCAACATCATTGCGGCAGCTCCTTCCTTCGTCATGAAGATGTATCAGCTGATCAAAACCGCAACCGGCAATCTGGATATGGGTGCATCGACTGCAGGCTTTGCCGCCAACTATACGGGCGGTGAGGGCACAAGCATCGGTCTTTACGTCACACTCGCGATTTTCTTCGCAGTGCTGATTTTGTTCGTCGTCCTGGCAATGACCGTCTTCTCGATCTTTGTCACGGGCTCCGAGCGCAAGATCAAAATTCAGTATGCAAAGCGCGTGGTCGGCCGTAAGATGTACGGCGGCCAGAACAGTGAACTCCCCCTGAAGCTCAATATGTCGGGCGTTATGCCTGTCATCTTCGCTTCCTCCATCGTCTCGCTGCCCGCCACCATCATGATGATGCTCGGCACAAGCCAGACAAGCGGTGTTTACAAGTTCTTCTCGCCGAACGGATGGTTCTATCCGCTTCTGCTCTTCGTTCTGATCATCGCATTCGCATACTTCTATATTCAGATTTCCTTCAACCCCGTTGAAGTATCCAACAATCTGAAGAAAAACGGCGGTATGATCCCCGGCATCCGTCAGGGCAGACCGACCGCTGAGTTCATTTCCAAGATCCTTTCCAAGGTTACGCTGATGGGTGCGCTGTTCCTCAGCATCGTCGCGGTTCTGCCGATCATCGCGCAGCCCCTCGTCATCTCGCCCGTCATCGAGGCTCTTCTCGATCCGTTCTTCAAGGCTTCCTCCTATGTCACCAAGGACGCCGCACTCGCCAGTGCTGTGAACTACTTCGCAAGCACCTTCACTTTCGGCGGTACGTCGCTTCTGATCGTCATCGGTGTTGCCATTGAAACCGAACGTGAGCTTGAAGCTCAGCTGACCATGCGTAACTATAAGGGCTTCCTTTCGTAAGATGCGGGGGTAGAGAACCATGAAGATTATCTTTTTGGGAGCTCCCGGCGCAGGAAAGGGAACACAGGCGGAATTGGTGGCTGAGCGCGCAAGCATTCCCACCATTTCCACCGGCGCCATTATCAGAGAAGCCATCAGAACGGGTACCGAAATGGGTATGGCCGCCAAGGCCTATACCGATGCAGGTAACCTCGTTCCCGACGATGTGGTCATCGGCATCATTCAGGAGCGTCTCGCGCAGAGTGATTGCGAAAACGGCTACATTCTCGACGGCTTCCCCCGTACCGTGCCTCAGGCAGAGGCACTCGACCGTATGGGCATCAAAATTGACGTCGTACTCAGTATCGAGGTCTCGGACGAAGCAATCGTTGAGCGCATGAGCGGCCGCCGTGTCTGCGAATGCGGTGCCTCCTACCATACGGCGTACAAACCCTCGGCAGACGGAAAGCACTGCGATAAATGCGGTAAAGAGCTGACCATCCGCCGTGACGATGCACCGGAGGTCGTCAGAAGTCGTTTGAAAGTCTACCACGAAACCACCGAGCCCCTGAAGAGCTTCTATGAGGCCAAAGGCATTCTGAAGATCGTTGAAGGGCAGGAAAAAGTGGAGGATACAACAGCACTGGTTCGTGCTGCTCTGGGTATTTGACTATGATCTCGCTGAAAAATTCCGAACAGTTGGCATTGATGAAAGAAGCGGGACGTATCACGGCCGAGGCACTCCTCGTTGCCGAGGAAAACGTCCGCGCAGGCATCTCCACAGCCGAGCTTGACCGCAAGATCCGCGCACACATTGAAAAATGCGGCGCGCGTCCGTCCTTTCTCGGGTACGGCGGCTTTCCCGGCAGTGCGTGCATCAGCTTGAATCAGGAAGTGATTCACGGAATTCCGTCCCCCAAAAGGTTCATTGAGGAAGGCGACCTCGTCAAGGTTGACGTCGGCGCATTCTACCGCGGTTTCCACGGAGACAGCGCACGGACCTTTGCTTGTGGGACGGTCAGCGGGGAAGCCGCCCGCCTGATCGCCGTCACGAAGGCTTGCTTTGAAGCGGCACTCAAAGTGGCGCTCCCCGGCAACCGTATCGGCGATATTTCCGCTGCCGCACAGAAGACGGCGGAGGACGCGGGCTACGGTGTTGTTCGCAAATACGTAGGGCACGGAATCGGCATGCAGTTGCATGAAGATCCCGAAGTTCCGAACTTCGGTCGAGCGGGACACGGCATACGCTTGTATCCCGGCATGACTCTGGCCATTGAGCCGATGATCAATATCGGCACCTATGAGGTCAGGGTTTTGAAGGACAACTGGACAGTGGTTACCGCTGACGGCTCCCTTTCGGCACACTATGAGAATACGGTCGCCATCACAAACGACGGCCCTTACGTTCTCACGGCGGCGCGATGAGGAGGTCGGGCGATGACACCGAAGGTTGATACAGCTCCCGACACTTGGGTTGGCAGTATCGTGCTGTCCCTCGCAGGACGCGATCGCAAACGTCTTTTTGTGATCGTTTCACTTGACGAGGTGAACGGATATGTATACGTCGCTGACGGCAAGTTACGGCAAATCCAACATCCGAAGAAGAAAAAAAGCAAGCACGTCAAGATTGTTGACCGCGCACCGAGCGAGGTGTGTGAGGCCTGCCGAAGCGGCAGGATCACAAACCGTATGCTGCGCGAAGCGCTTGCACCTTTAAGTTCTAACTTACGGTAGAGGAGGGATTATTCTGGCTAAGGACGATTTGATTGAATTTGAAGACGGCGTGGTGGTGGAAGCACTGCCGAACGCAACCTTCAAGGTGCAGCTCCCGAACGGCCACATCGTGACCGCACACATCTCGGGGAAGCTGCGTATGAACTATATCAAGATTCTTCCCGGTGACACGGTAACGGTTGAGGTCTCGATCTACGACCTGACCAAAGGACGTATCACCTGGCGGAAAAAATAAACCGAGAAAGGAACGGTATTCAAAAGTGAAAGTAAAACCTTCCGTCAAAAAGATCTGCGATAAGTGCAAGATCATCAAAAGAAAAGGAAAAGTCATGGTTATCTGCGAGAACCCCAAGCATAAGCAGAAGCAGGGCTGATTCCACGATCAAAATAGAAGGAGAGTAATATCTTATGGCACGTATTGCTGGTGTTGATATTCCCAACCACAAGCGCGTGGAAATCGCGCTCACCTATATTTACGGCATCGGTCCGAAGAGCGCCAAGGACATTCTTGCAAAGACAGGCATCGATCCCGATACCCGTGCAAAGGATCTCACCGAGGGCGATAACGCAAAGCTCCGTGAAGAGATCGAAACCAACTATCACGTAGAAGGTGACCTTCGCCGTGAGGTTGCTATGAACATCAAGAACATGGTCGAAATCAACTGCTACCGCGGTATCAGACACAGAAAAGGTCTGCCCGTACGCGGTCAGAGAACCAAGACCAACGCGAGAACGAGAAAAGGTCCCGCAAAGACCATCGCTAACAAGAAGAAGTAAGGAGTGAGAACAAATGGCTAAGGCTGCAGTTAAAAAAGTCGTCAAGAAGCGCCGCGAACGCAAGAACATTGAAAAAGGTGCGGCACATATTCGTTCCACTTTCAACAACACGATCGTCACCATCACCGACGTTGCAGGTAACGCAATTTCGTGGGCAACCTCGGGCGGCCAGGGCTTCAAGGGCTCCAGAAAGTCCACTCCCTTCGCTGCACAGACCGCTGCTGAAGCAGCTGCAAAGGCAGCAATGGAGCATGGCATGAAGACTGTTGAAGTGTATGTCCGCGGCCCCGGATCGGGACGTGAAGCTGCCATTCGCGCACTTCAGACCGCAGGTCTCGACATCACCCTCATCAAAGATGTCACCCCGATTCCTCACAACGGTTGCCGCCCTCCGAAGCGTCGCCGCGTGTAATCGAAAGGAAGGTACAAAACTATGGCAAGATATACAGGACCCAGTTGCAAGCTCTGCCGCAGAGAAGGCGAAAAGCTTTATCTGAAGGGAGACCGTTGCACGAACAAGTGTACTCTGGAGCGCAGAAGCAATGCGCCCGGTCAGCATGGCGCTGCCCGCAAGAAGATCGAAGAGTATGGCATGCAGCTTCGTGAGAAGCAGAAGGCAAGACGTTACTACGGCGTTCTTGAAAGCCAGTTCGAAAAGTATTACGAAATGGCTGAAAAGAAAGAGGGCATGACCGGTGAAAACCTGCTCATCCTCCTTGAGCGCCGCCTTGACAACGTCATCTACAGAATGGGTATGGCAGAGAGCCGCAAGGAAGCTCGTCAGCTCGTTCTCCACGGCCATTTCACCCTGAACGGTAAGAAGGTC
Source organism: Clostridia bacterium (assembly GCA_017501005.1). GTDB lineage: Bacteria > Bacillota > Clostridia > Oscillospirales > CAG-272 > UBA1740. The sequence continues at coordinate 13,829 of JAFVXT010000160.1, read as the reverse complement.
AACATTCCTTCCTTGCTCGTGAAGGTCGGAGACGTGATCGCAGTGAAGGAAAGCCGCCGCGACGGTGCAAAGCTGAAGGCTTTGGCCGAAGCAATGGGCGACAGAGTGAAGCCGAAGTGGCTTGATGCAGACGCACAGAACACGACCTGCAAGATCGTGGCTATGCCTATGCGCGAGGATATCGACTTCCCGTTCAACGAACGTCTGATCGTCGAGCTTTATTCCAAGTAATATCCCCCTCCGATTCGGTCTTGTCCGAGGTTGGATCGCTTCTATGCTTCACCTTGGACAGATCGGCAATTTGGCTAATTGCCAATTTCCCTATGGAATGTACGCGTACTGTTAAATTGATTTTAGGAGGATTTGCACATGTTAACGTTTGATCAGCCGATTGAAAAGCCGAACATCACAGTCAATGACCTCAACGATACGGGCAGCGACAGTGAGTTCGTCATCGAGCCTCTTGAAAGAGGCTACGGTATCACGCTCGGCAACTCTTTGCGCAGAATGTTGATGAGCTCTCTTCCCGGCTTCGCTGTCACCAGCGTGAAAATCGACGGTGTTCTCCATGAGATCTCCACCGTTGAGGGAGTGAAAGAAGACGTTCCCGAAATTATTCTGAACGTTAAAGGCATCGTTCCCAAGCTGAACGTGCCCGGCCCGAAGACCGTCATCATTGACGCTGTCGGTCCTTGCGTTGTCACCGCCGGCTCTATTGCCACCGATGCGGACGTTGAGATTCTCAATCCCGACCACCACATCTGCACGGTCAGCGCAGACGCTCACTTCTTCATGGAATTGACCATCAATTCCGGCCGCGGATACGTGCCGCAGGAGAAGAATAAGCAGAATTATCTCGCGAACCTCGATTCCAATTTCGGCGCACCGATCGGTCTTATTTTCGTTGACTCGATCTTCGGCCCTGTCTACAAGGCTGAATACAGAGTGGAAAATACCCGTGTCGGCAATATTACAGACTACGATAAGCTGACGATGCACGTTGTCACAAACGGCACCATCGCAGCCAAAGAAGCGGTTTCTCTTGCTGCCAAGATTCTCAATGACCATTTCACACTCTTCGTGGATATGTCCGATGAAGCGAAGAATTTGACAACGACAGTTGAGCCTCCCGAATGTAAGCGGGATAAGATCCTTGAGATGACCATTGAGGACCTTGACTTGTCTGTGCGCTCCTTCAACTGCTTGAAGCGCGCAAGCATTGATACGGTTGGCGATCTTGTCAGCCGTACCGAGGATGACATGATCAAAGTCAGAAACCTCGGCAGAAAATCGCTCGAAGAAGTTATTCAGAAGCTGCACTCGCTCGGCCTTGCGCTCAAGCAAGTTGAAGAGTGAGATACTTGATTAGGAGGTAAAGAAAATGGCCGGAAACAGAAAACTCGGCAGAACTACCGCTCACAGAAAGGCCATGTTGAGAGGCTTGGTTACCTACCTTCTCGAAAACGGTGAGATCGAAACCACGCTCACAAGAGCAAAGGAAGTTCGCTCCATTGCCGAAAAGATGATCACCCTCGGCAAGAAGAACACCCTCGCTTCCTACCGTGAAGCGCTCGCATATATCACGAAGGAAAGTGTTGCGAAGAAGGTATTCGATCAGATCGCTCCGTCTTATGAGAACGTAGATGGCGGTTACACACAAATTTATAAGCTCGGTCCCCGTCGCGGCGACGCCGCAGAAATGGCATTGATCAGACTCGTCAAGGTTGATGCTGACGGTAAGGCAGAATAAAACCCAACCGCAGAGGCACTATGAAAATGGTGCCTCTGTTCTGCTTTGACAAGTCTTTTTGTACGACAGGAGAACCACTCATGCTATTCTTATACATTCGCCACGGCAATCCCATCTATTCGCCCGACTCCCTGACCGAGCTCGGTCACAAGCAGGCAGAGGCACTCAAGCACCGCCTGAAGCTCGCGGGCATTGACGAAATCTATGCCTCCTCGTCCACGCGCGCCATCATGACCGCCACCCCCACCGCCGAAATGCTCGGGTTGCCGATCATCAAGCTCGATTGGTGCCATGAGGATCTTGCTGCGAAGGATTTTTTTCACGAGAACAACGGCAAGAGCAGATGGTGCTTTGACGATGAGGAAACCGCCAGTCTCTTCAATTCGCCCGAGGTTCGCGCGCTTGACCGCGATTGGTACGACCACCCCGCCTTTGCAGGCAGAAATTATAAAAAGGGCTATCAGCGCGTCGCGCGTGAGACCGATGCCTTCTTCGAATCCCTCGGCTACCGCCACCGCCCCGAGCTTAACGGCTACGAGGCGATCAATCCGAGCGAAAAGTGCGTGGCGCTCTTCGCGCACGCGGGCTTCGGCAACCTCTTTTTGAGCAACGTGCTCGATATCCCCTATCCGCTTTACAGCACGCGCTTTACAATCGGTCACACAGGCGTGACCGCCATTCAATTCGACGTTGATAAGAAAATCGTCTATCCTCGGGTTTTGCAGCATTCGGGCGATTCGCACCTCTTCGCCGCAGGACTTCCCACCGATTATTAAAAAAAGCACGGAAGATGCGCCTTCCGTGTCAAGGGCAAGCGTGCATGAACAAATGCTGCGCTTGCCCTTATCATATTGATAGAATTCTGCCGTGAGCAACAGCTCATGACAAACGCAAAACGGAAAAATTCCATGAAAAAGAAAACGTGACCTTTCAGATCTCCGTTCTGCCGTCAAAGCAGTGCTGCACTTCGGCTGCAACCGAGATTGGCGCACCGAGATAGTCGGCACGGACGAAAAGCGTGCCGCCCCGCATCTTGACGCGCAATGCGCATGCGACAGGCAAAAGCCCCAGCAGGTGCGCCACCGAAACGGCGGCGGCCGCTCCCTCGCTTGACGCGTCAAGCTCACCGAGCGATGGCTCGAAGATGCGCACCGAAAGCGCGTCCTCCCCCACAATCTCGGCAAAGACGGCCTCAAAGGGGCGGGAAAAGAGCCGCTTGACAGAAAGGGGCAGGGCAATTGAAGCGGGGCGCAGCTCGGCAAGCGACGTGCCGAACCGAAAGCAGACGGCAAAGGAGCGCGCGCCGAGCGCAAGCGCATAGAAGGGAAGTGAGGCCGTACCCAAGGGGATCTTTTGCCCGAGCAAGGGGGATGTGGCAGTCAGTCCCACGTGATCGGGATCAAAGAGAGACGGCGGCAGCCTGACCGCAAAATGAAGCGAGCCGTCCGCTTCATTTTGCAGACTCACGCTTTTGATCTCGCCGCTTGACAGAATGCGCACGGTTTTGGCTTGCGTTTCCTCACGGCCCTGCAAATGCGCGCCGAGCGTGCGTGCACCGTCGGCCGAAAGGGGCACGCGCTCACCGAACGCCGTGTATTCCTCCGCGCCGAAAAGACACGTGCCGTCGGCAAGCCTCTCGCATTCGTAAAGGACAAGCCCCTCGGCACGCACGCCGCTCTGCCGTCCGAGCAGACGGAGTGCCAATGGCCCGCGCGCCTCTTCACCCATCGGTGCGAGCAGAAAATGGCGGGAAAGCGTTTGCATGGCGGTGAAGGGCACTTGCATGGCCTGCCTCCTTTTTTCGATTTCTTTTTCACCATTCTATGCGCGAACCGTGCAAAAAATGTTGTTTTTTGCACGGTTCGCGCTCTTTTTTTCGAATCACTTGGAAAATATGCGCCCGAGGCGTGAAAAAGTTTGAAAAAAACGCAGGAATTTCTTTACAAACGGCATTTTATTTGCTATAATAGAGATATCAAATACAGTATTTTCCCGAAAAGGAGATAGCACACATGGCAAAGAAGGTTCTTGCATTTGATTTTGGCGCGTCAAGCGGCCGCGCAATGATCGGCGAATATATTGACGGTCAGATCAAAATCACCGAAATCCACCGCTTCTCAAACGATCTCGTCAAGGTTGGCGATCGTATGTATTGGGATATCCTTCGCCTCTTCCACGAGGTCAAGACCGCCATCAATCTGGCAGTCAAGGCAGGTCCCGTTGATGCCATCGGTATCGATACATGGGGCGTTGACTTCGGTCTGCTCAACAAGCACGGCGAGCTGCTTGCCAACCCCGTCAACTACCGTGACGAGCGCACCGTCGGTATGCCCGAGGAGGTCTTCGAAAAGATCCCCAAGCGCGAGCTTTATGCCCTCACGGGTACGCAGACCATGCGTATCAATACCCTCTATCAGCTCTATTATTTGGCAACACGCCGCCCCGAATTGCTCGAGCAGGCAGAAACCATGCTCTTCATACCCGACCTGATTGCCTACATGCTCACAGGCGCGTGCCGCGCTGAGGAGACCATCGCTTCGACCTCGAACTTCTTCGATCCCGAAAAGCGTACCTTCTGCTATGAGCTTCTTGAAAAGCTGGGTATTCCCACCCGCATTCTGCCCGAGATCATTCGCCCCGGCGAAAGCTACGGCGTGCTCACCCCCGCCCTTTGCGAGGAATTTGACTGCGATCCCATTCCCGTCATCGCCGTCTGCACGCACGATACCGCCTCCGCCTTTGCTTCCGCCCCCGCTGAAGGCGATTTTGCCTGCATCAGCTGCGGTACGTGGAGCCTCTTCGGCACCGAGCTGCAAGCACCGCTCCGCACCGAAAAGAGCTACGAGGTCGAATATACGAACGAGGGCGGCCACACGGGCACCACGCGCTTCTTAAAGAATATCATCGGCCTTTGGCTGATTCAGGAATCCCGCCGCCAGTGGATCCGCGAGGGCGAGCAGGTCAGCTATGCCGACCTTGAGCGTGAAGCACTCGAAGCCGAGCCCTTCCAATGCTTTATCGACTGCGACGCCCCCGAATTTGAGACCTCGGGCGACCTGCCCGGCCGCGTGCGCCGCTTCTGCGAGGTCACGGGGCAGTACGTCCCGCAAAGCCGCGGTGAGGTCATGCGCTGTATCTACGAAAGCCTTGCCATGAAGTACCGCATGAATATTCAGACGCTCTCCGAGGTCACGGGCAAGAAGTACGCCTGCATCAATATGCTGGGCGGCGGTATCAAGGATACCCTGCTTTGCCGCCTGACCGCCGCTGCAACCGGCATCACGGTTGTCGCAGGCCCGATCGAGGCCACCGTCATGGGTAACGTGGCCGTGCAGCTGATTGCCCTCGGTGAGATTGAAAACGTCAAAGCCGCACGCGAGGTCATCAAGAATTCGATTGAGCCCATGATCTACGAGCCGCAGGATACCGCCGCCTGGGAAGCCCGGGAAGCGGCCTACCGCAAGATCCTCGGCAAGAGTGCACAGAACCGCGCATAAATTAATACAGTAAAGGAGCATAGATATGAACAATTACGAGCTTGCCAAAGAAATGTATGCTTCGATCGGTGTGGATACCGAAGAAGCCATCGCGCGCCTTGCACGCGCCCCCATCTCGATTCATTGCTGGCAGGGTGACGACGTCAAGGGATTCCTCTTCAACCGCGCGCTTTCGGGCGGTATTCAGACCACGGGCAACTATCCCGGCCGCGCACGCACGGCAGAGGAGCTGCGTGCCGACCTTGATCTCGCACTCTCCCTGATCCCCGGTCAGCACCGCTTGAGTCTCCACGCCATTTATGCAGATACCGACGAGGAGGTCGATCTGCCCGAGCTTGCGCCTCGCCATTTCGCCACTTGGATGGATTGGGCGGCAGAGAAGAAGCTCGGTCTTGACTATAACCCCACCTGCTTTTCACACCCCATGGCCGATAGCGGCATGACCATTTCGTCCGCCGATCCCGCCGTTCGTGATTTCTGGATCGCGCACTGCAAGACCTCGCGCGACGTCAGCGAAGCCTTCGGCCGCCGCACGGGCACACCGTCGCTCACCAACTTCTGGTTCCCCGACGGCTCAAAGGATATCCCCGTTGACCGCGAAGGCCCGCGCGCACGCATGGCCGCCGCCCTTGACCAAGTCTTTGCCGAAAAGAAGGATCGCGCTTTGCACCTCGACGCCCTTGAAAGCAAGGTGTTCGGCATCGGTGCCGAAAGCTATACCGTGGCATCGAATGAGTTTGCCCTCGCCTATGCCGCCACGCGCGATATCGCGTATACGCTCGACTCCGGCCACTTCCATCCGACCGAGGTTATCTCGGATAAGATCTCGTCGGTTTTGCTCTTCACGAAGGAGCTTTCCCTGCACGTCAGCCGCCCCGTCCGTTGGGACAGCGACCACGTCGTCATCATGGACGACGAGCTGCAGGCCATCGCACACGCGCTGGTTCGCACGAATCTGCTTGACCGCACGCACGTCGGCCTTGACTATTTCGATGCCTCGATCAACCGCATTGCTGCTTGGGTGATCGGCACGCGCAATATGCAAAAGGCACTTCTGCGCGCCATGCTTGAGCCCACCAAGGCGCTCATGGAAAGCGAGCTTGCAGGTGACTTCACCGCACGCCTTGCCCTTGTCGAGGAATACAAAACCTATCCCTTCGGCGCAGTCTACGATGAATACTGCCGCCGCATGAATGTGCCCGTTCGTGAGGGATGGCTTGCAGAGGTGCGTCGCTACGAGCGCGACGTTCTCTCCAATCGAAATGCGTAACCTTCAAAAAGCGGACGGCAACCGCCGTCCGCTTCTTCTCGTTGGCGAGGAGCGCGACGCCTTGTGGGGCGGCACGCGCATCTCGCGCTTGCAGGGAAAAAAAGAGCATCGCATCGCCGAGCTGTGGGCACTCTCGGTGCGCGATGACGTCAATACGAAAATTGCGGGCAGCGCACAAACGCTTGCCGACTATATCAAAGAGCAGGGCGGCGATACCGTCGCGCCCACCTATACGCCTGATCAGCCCTTTCCGCTTCTTTTGAAGATCCTCGATGCCGATCTACCCCTTTCCGTGCAGGTGCATCCCGATGATCTCTATGCCAAAGAGCATGCGGGGAGTCTCGGCAAAAGCGAAATGTGGTATACTCTGCACGCCGAGGAGCATGCCGAGATTATCTACGGCATGAAGGAGGGTATGACCGCCCCCCTGTTTGCAAAGGCGGTGGAGGAGGGGCGCACGCTTGAGGGCGTGCATACCGAAAAAATTGCCGAAGGGGATTTTTATTATATTCCCGCAGGCCTTCTGCATGCGCTCGGCGGCGGCATCACCGTGGCCGAGATTCAGCAAAATTCGGATACGACCTACCGCATCTACGATTACGACCGCACGGATAAAAACGGACAAAAGCGCGCGTTACATCTGCAGGACGGCCTTGCCGTTTTGCGCCCCTATGGGGAAGAGGAGCTTACGTTTGCGCGCTATGAAGCGGCAGAGGAGGAGCCGTCGGCCGATACACTTGCCGATACAAATCGCTTCCGCGTGCGCATAACTGCCGAGGACGAGCTCTTTTGTGACGCGGCGGAGAAGTACTTCCGCTGCGTGCTGGCCCTTTCCGATCTGACGATTTCGGGTGGCGGCACGGTATTGGAGGTGCCGCGCTTTGGCGCCGTCTTCGTGCCTGCAGGCACGGGGGCTTATACCGTTTCGGGGCACGCGCTCGTGGCCGACACCGATTGCCTTTTTGAAAAACAGTGAATCATCATAAGAGGTGATCATATTTGAGCAGATCATGCCCGAGCAGGCGGCATTTTCTCGAAAAGGGTTCTGAATTTCTTTCATTCCGAGAAATAGCACGGCATCGTCGTGCGCGGTATATGACTGATGAAATGGGATAAACTTTTCACAGAAGACGATTGCGCCCCCTTCCATGCCGATTTCAACCGCCGCACGTATCGCAGACAGAAAGATCACCTTTGCCCGATCGTGGACGGCACGGCACACGCGGCAGCTACTGCCCGCCGCCGAAAGGCGCATACCGAGGGCGCATGATCGCCTACCCCGAAAAGGAATAAAACGTTATGTTGATCGATTTCCACAGTCACCTCTTTCCCGATGCGATCGCCTCGCGCGCCGTCTCCTCTCTGGTTGCGGGCACGCAGCGCGTGGAGGGAAGAGAGCTTTTGCCGCGCGGCGAGGCCACAGAAGAGGGCATACTCGCCGCGATGGCGCGGGAATGCGTGCCGCTTTCGGTCATTATGCCGATCGTCACGCGCCCCTCGCAATTTGATAGTATTCTTTCCTTTGCCGAACGCTTGAATCGGCAAAACAGAGAGAAGCTCGCCGCTTGCCAAAGGGCCTTTGCCGGCCTGACGGCAGTCTATACGGCCGCCGAGGAATCTCTGACGGTCAAAAGAGAGCTCTGCCGCCCGAGCCAAGCGGAGCAAGCCTTTTACGATTCGCTCGGCGGCGGCACGCTTCTTTCCTTCGCTTCGGTGCACCCCGACGATGAAAAAGCGCTTGATCAGCTGGAGCGCATTGCCGAGCGCGGCTTTCGCGGCATCAAATTGCACCCTGAATTTCAGCATTTCGAGATTTCCTCGCCGCGTGCGATCGCGATTCTCAAAAAAGCCGAAGCACTCGGCCTTTATACAGTCATTCACGCAGGGCGCGATATCGGCTTTCCGCCCCCCGTGCACGGCGCACCCGCATCGATCGCGCATGCCCTTGACTATATTTCGGGCGAGCGGCTGATCTGTGCGCATCTCGGCGGCTTTCGCATGTGGGAGGATGTGCAGAAATACCTCGTCGGCAAGCCGATTCTGCTCGATACCGCCTATCTCGGCCTTTTTGACGGCGAGCCCACGCGCGAAGCTTACCGTGCGATCATCCGTGCGCACGGCGCGCAAAAGATCCTCTTCGGCTCGGATTATCCGTGGAAGAGCGCGCGCGAGGTGAGTGCCCTTCTTCTGTCGCTCGGTCTTTCGGGAGAAGAGCTTGATAAGATCCTCTTTGTCAATGCGGCACGCTTGCTTTTTTCGTGAAAATTCGTTTTTTTGCGAAAAACCCTTGCATTTGTGATTAACTTGTGATAGAATAATTAGGTAATCAAATTTACGCGGTTTTTTGCCTACGGCAAAAATCAACCGCACCTCTTACCTCTTACTTTTTACTTCTTACTTCAGTTTTGCATCGGCTCAGCCGTGTAATAGATCAAAAGGAAAAATTAAAAAAACGGAGGAAAATACCCATGTTCAAGAAACTGACCGCATTGCTTCTGGCTGCACTCATGTGCTTGGGCGCAGTCGCCATGACCGCTTGCTCGGGCGATGGCTCGGAAGCAGAAACCAGCGAACTTCCGATCAGCGAAGTCGCTCTCGACACCGATTTTGAGATTCCCGAAACCTTCAAGATCGGCTTTATCTGCCTGCATGATGAAAACTCCACCTACGATAAGAACTTCATCGATGCTGCGAAGAGAATGCAGACCGCTCTCGGCTTGAAGGATGAGCAGGTGATCATCAAGACCAACGTTGAAGAAGGCCCCGCTTGCACGGATGCTGCTCGCGACCTCGCAGGTCAGGGCTGCGCAATCGTCTTCGCCAACAGCTTCGGTCATGAGGGCTATCTCATTCCCGTTGCAAAGGAATTTCCGAACGTAGAGTTCTGCCATGCAACCGGTACGAAGGCTCATACAGAAGCTCTCGATACTGATGAAAAAGAAGGCCTTAAAAACTTCCATAACGCCTTTGCTGACATTTACCAGGGCCGTTTCCTTGCAGGTGTTGCTGCAGGTATGAAGCTCAACGAAATGATCAAGGACGGCAAGATTACCGCTGAACAGGCTGTGATCGGTTACGTCGGCGCATTCCCCTATGCAGAGGTTGTATCGGGCTATACTTCCTTCTTCCTCGGCGCAAGATCCGTATGTCCTTCGGTTACCATGAAGGTTCGTTACACCAAATCCTGGTATAATGAAGCTGAAGAAAAATCCGCTGCAGAAGCTCTCATCACCAAGGATAAGTGCGTTCTGATCAGCCAGCACGCAGACTCCATGGGCGCTCCGAACGCATGCGAGGTTGCAGGTGTTCCGAACGTTTCCTATAACGGCAGCACGGTTGCCGCTTGCCCCGAAACCTTCATCGTTTCTTCTGCCATCAACTGGACGCCTTACTACGTTTACATTGTGAAGCAGGTTGTGACCGGCAAGGAAATTGCTGTTGACTGGTGCGGCGGTATCAAGGAAGGCTCTGTCGTTCTTTCTGCCATCAACCTCGACGTTGCAGCAGAGGGTACCTTCGAAAAGATCCAGGAGCTTGTGACCAAGATCCAGGCAGGCGAGCTTGACGTCTTCGATATCGATACCTTCACCGTGAACGGCAAGAAGGTTGAATCTTACCTTACAGACGTTGACGATTTCGGCGATTTCGCTCCCGAAACCGAAGCCATCAAGGACGGCGCTTTCGCTGAAAGCTCCGACCGTTCGGCTCCTTACTTCGATATCCGCATCGACGGTATCACCGAGTTGAGCTGATTGCGTTTTCAGTAAACCGACATTTTTTCACATCGAATGGGGTGCCGCATTCTGCGCGACACCCCATTATGAAATTGTATGAATCCCTGTGAGAAGGACACAGAAGGAGGACGTTCCGTGTCAAACGTACCCGCACTTGAACTCAAGGGCATCACCAAGCGCTTCGGCGAGGTGGTTGCCAACCGTGACGTCGATCTTGACGTCCGTCACGGCGAAATTCTTGCCATTCTCGGTGAAAACGGAAGCGGCAAGACAACGCTTATGAATATGATCTCGGGTATTTATTTTCCCGACGAGGGCGAGATTTTCATTGACGGCGCGCCCGTCACCATCGCCTCTCCGAAAGATGCCTTTTCTTACGGCATCGGTATGATCCATCAGCATTTCAAGCTGATCGACGTCTTTACGGCCGCCGAAAATATCGTGCTCGGCATTGAAGACGGCAAATACGACCTCAAGCGTGCCACCGAGCGCATCGCGGAAATCACCGCGCGCTATGGCTTTGAGCTTGATCCAAAGAAGAAAATTTACGATATGGCGGTTTCGGAAAAGCAGACTGTTGAAATCATCAAGGTGCTTTACCGCGGTGCCGAGATCCTCATTCTCGACGAGCCGACCGCCGTCTTAACGCCGCAGGAAACGCAAAAGCTGTTTGCGGTTCTGCGTAAAATGCGTGACGACGGAAAATCCATCATCATCATTACACATAAAATGCACGAGGTGCTTTCGATCTCCGACCGCGTGGCCGTTTTGCGCCGCGGTGAACATATCGCCACGGTGAATACCGCCGAAACGAACGAAGGTGCGCTGACCGAAATGATGGTCGGTAAGAAGGTTTCTCTCAATATCGCCAGAAGCGAACCGAAGGAGCCTCTTGACCGTCTGGTCGTGCGCGGCCTCAATTGCGTGAACCGCGAGGGCGTCAAGGTGCTCGATAACGTGTCCTTTGAAGCAAGAAGCGGCGAGATTCTCGGCATTGCGGGCATCGCTGGCAGCGGCCAGCGTGAGCTGCTGGAGGCCATTGCGGGCTTGCAGAAGCTGGAGAACGGCGAGATTCTCTATTACGATCCGAAGGCAGGCGGGGAAGAGGTCAATCTGCGCGATAAAACCCCCGTGCAGATCCGCGATCTCGGCGTGCGCCTTTCCTTCGTGCCCGAGGACCGCTTGGGCATGGGCCTTGTCGGCAATATGGATATCACCGACAATATGATGCTCAGAAGCTACCGTGTCGGCCATTCCTTCTTCGTTGACCGTAAGCCGCCGCATGAGCTTGCCGAGCGTATCATTGACGAGCTTGAGGTGGTCACCCCCGGCACCACCACCCCCGTGCGCCGTCTTTCGGGCGGTAACGTGCAAAAGGTGCTGGTCGGCCGTGAAATCGCCGCCGCCCCCACCGTGCTCATGGCCGCCTATCCCGTGCGCGGCCTGGATATCAACTCGTCTTACACCATCTATCATCTTTTGAACCGACAAAAGGAAAGCGGCGTTGCCGTCATCTTCGTCGGTGAGGACCTTGACGTATTGCTTGAGCTTTGCGACAGAATCCTCGTCATCGGCTCGGGTGTCATCACGGGTACACTTGACGCAAGAAAGACCACCAAGGAAGAGGTCGGCTATCTGATGACCGCCACCGAAAGGAGGGAAGAGGCATGAAAAATGATGTCAAAGTCAAGGAAAAGAAAACGCATGAGCCGCTTATTCACATCACCAAGCGTGCGGCATTGCCTCTCTCCCAAGCAATTCTGATCCGCGTGGTCGCCATTCTCGCTTCGCTCCTTTTCTGCGGTGTTATCACCATTTTCGTAACGGGCGATAACCCCTTCTCGGTCTATGCCACCATTTTCGACGGTGCGTTCGGCACGTCGGTGCGTATCTGGCGTACCCTGCTCGAAACCGCCATGCTGCTTGCCGTTGCGCTTGCCCTCACCACCGCATTTAAAATGCGCTTCTGGAACATCGGCGGCGAGGGACAGATCCTCATCGGTGCGCTTGCCACCGCCGTTTGTATGTTCTATATCGGCAATAGCGTGCCCCGATGGGCGCTCATTCTCATCATGCTGGTCACGGCACTCATCGCAGGTGCCGTCTGGGGCTTGCTCCCCGCCTTCTTCAAGGCGCATTTCGGCACGAACGAAACGCTTTTCACACTCATGATGAACTACGTGTCAATCCAGCTCGTCCGCTTCTTTTTGAACGTGGCGGATAAGAGCGGACAAAGCACGATCGGCCCGACCGAGCTGACGCACGGCTGGCTGCCCGAGATCATTCACCCCTATTTTTTGAGTATTCTCGTTGTGGCCGTGCTGACTGTCGTGATCTATATCTATCTCAAATATACCAAGCACGGCTATGAGATCTCGGTCGTCGGTGAAAGTGAGAATACCGCCCGCTATATCGGGATCAACGTCAAAAAGGTCATGCTTCGCACCATGGCCATCTCGGGTGCGATCTGCGCGCTCGTCGGCTTTTTGCTGGTTGGCGGTACGCACCACGGTATCACCACGAGCACCGCGGACAGCCGCGGCTTCACCGCGATTATGGTGTCCTGGCTTGCCCATTTCAATCCCTTTATGATGGTGCTGACCTCCGCGCTCATCATCTTCATGGCGCACGGTGCCGAGGAGGTTTCCTCGGTCTTCGGTCTCAACGCGTCCTTTGCCGATATCCTGACGGGTATCATTCTCTTCTTCATCATCGGATGCGAATTTTTTGTCAACTATCAGTTACATGTCAACCGTAAGAAAAAGAACCTTGCCGACGAAGCAAAGGAGGTGGCGTGATGTTTCCTGTCATTCCGTTCATTCATTCCGCCATCATCGGCGGTACGCCGCTTCTTTTCGGTGCCACGGGTGAGATCGTCACCGAAAAATCGGGCAATCTGAACCTCGGTATCCCCGGTATCATGTATATCGGCGCGATCTCGGGCGTCATCGGCGGCTTCCTCTATCAGGATGCGGTCGGCCCCACCCATATTGCCCCCCTCTTTGCCATTCTCATTCCCCTGATCTGCTCCCTGATCGGCTCGGGGCTGGCTTCGCTGCTCTATTGCTTCTTGACGGTCACTCTCCGTGCCAATCAAAACGTCACGGGTCTTGCCCTCACCACCTTCGGTGTCGGCTTCGGTAACTTTTTCGGCGGCTCGCTCATCAAGCTGACGGGCAGTGATATCCCCACGGTCTCGCTCACGCGCTTCGCCAAGGTGTTCCGCACCCCCTTGCCCTTTGCAGAGAGCCTCGGCCCGATCGGCGAGATCCTGTTCTCGCACGGCTTTATGGTGTATCTCGCCATCGCCTGCGCGCTTGTGGCAGGCTTCATTCTCAAGAAAACAAGAGTCGGTCTGCATCTGCGTGCGGTCGGTGAAAACCCCGCCACCGCCGATGCCGCAGGCATCAACGTCACCAAGTATAAATACGTTTCCACCTGTATCGGCGGTATGATCGCAGGTCTTGGCGGACTCTATTTCGTGATGGATTATACCACAGGCGCTTGGACCAACAACGGCTTTGGTGACCGCGGCTGGCTTGCCATTGCCATCGTCATCTTTGCCTTGTGGAAGCCGC
>JAFVXT010000159.1 GCA_017501005.1 Clostridia bacterium | reverse complement strand
CCCATTCATGCGTGCAAGCCTCGGTCGGTGCGGCCGTTTCCACTTCTGTCGGCGCATCGGTCTGCACACTTGTCGAAAGACTTGCGCTCGACTCGCTCGTCGATGTACTTATCATCTCTTGATTTTCACAAGCGGCAAGTAACAATAGTAATGTGGATAGAACCATCAAAACCGTGATTGTCTTTTTCATCATCACAGTCCTCCTTTCCAAATATTGATCGAATTAAAAAACGCATAAAAACCGACGGACGACATTCCGACAGCTTTTATGCGTTTGTTTTCCGAAAGTCAAATTTTCTCACGCGAAGCTTCGCTCTCAAAAGCAAGGCTTGGCAACAATGATTCTTTCGCGCAATGTTGTCGGGCATGGGTTCATATGACGGTTCTTTTGTTTCTTTGTGATTTAATTATAGCATATAGAAAGAATGTTTGCAATAGATTCCCGCAAAATTCCTTTTAAAAAGCATGCGACATCAAAAAGCAAAAAGCGACACAACGTTGCCCGTCAGAGGAAGGCTCAATGATGCAGATGCAAGCCCTTATACTTTCGCCATGCCGACACGATAAGCGACACCGAAACGATTCCGCCTGCAATGCCGATACCAACCAGAAGCGCGTTTTGCAAATGGATAAAAAAGCTCTCATACTTGCTTTGCAGAAGATAGCGCATGGTATAATAGAGGTCGCTTCCGGGGACGATCGGGATCGTACCCGGCACCAAAAAGACGAGCGCGGGGGCATGACGGAGGCGGGCGCAACCTTCGGCAAAGGCCGTGGTGAAGGCGGTACAGAGAAAGGCCGCCAGGAAGATCGAGCCTGTGAAATAATCAACCGTATAGTAAATGGCATAGGTGAAAAGGCCGCATGCCGAAGCATAGGGCAAATGGCGCGCGCGGCAACGGAAAAGCACGGCAAAAGCAAGTGTACCGAGCAAGGACGTGAGCAAGCGCGTGAAAAACGTCAGTGTAAAGAAATCGTTCATTGTGTCACGCTCCTTTCACACCGCACCGATGGCAGCCATGGATAAAATATAGCCGAACGCAATCATCAGCGCAGCCAGAATCGCCTGCAAGGTTTTGAGGCTGCCAGCAATCAAATCGCCGCACAAAAGGTCGCGCAACGCCGTGCCGAACGCCACACCGGGCACAAGCAGCATGATCGTACCGATCATAATTTCACCGCTGTTCACGCTCGACCAAAGAACCGACGCAAGCGAGGATAAAAAGCCTGCCGCAAACGAAGAAATGATGATCTTGGCAAGGTCATTCAAGTGATTGCCGAGCGCAAGATCGATCACACCGACCAACGCACCGATCACCACAGCAATCAGGCATTCGAATAAGCCTCCCCCGAAAAAGACGGCAAATGAAGAGGCGGCGAGCGCCGAGGCGGGAATCGTTACCCACGCAGGATACGCACGCTTCTTTTTAACCGCGTGCAAGCGCTCGTCAAACTCGGCAAGTGCGGGTGTTTCACGGCAGATTGAACGCGAGATCTCATTATAAAGCTCTAATCGGTAAAGATCGTTTGACGTCGATTTCACGCGCCGCATCTGCGAGGAATACGAGCCGTCGGGCATACGGATGGTGGCATTGATCACCGAAATGATGCTGAATACCTCCACGTGCGCCGCACCGTAGGCACGGCAGATCAGCTCGATGGTCTGCTCAACGCGTGCGACCTCGCCGCCGCTTTTCAGCATCCCCTCTCCCACGTCAAGGGCCAGACATAAAAGATAATCTGTAAAGTTGTTTTTATAAAATTCTTTGCTCTGTTCCATTTCTTGCTCCACCGACCGTTTGATCGAAAACGGTATATCAAGCTATTGATAAAAAACATTTTACCACATTTTTTCAAAAAAGTCAATCAGGGAACGCTTGCAAAGATGCGCGCTTTGTGTTATACTTATACTATAAAAAATCTCTCGAATTTCAAAAAGGAAAATGGAAAATGAAAGAAAAAATTGTCGATTCGGCCGCCGCCCTGATCGGAGGCACGCCACTTTTGCGTTTGAAAAATACCGAACGCGCCCTCGGCCTCTCAGCCGAGATCTGCGCCAAGCTTGAATTTTTCAACCCTGCAGGCTCTGTCAAGGATCGCGTGGCTCTCAAGATGATTTTAGATGCCGAACATTCGGGCCGATTGAAGCCCGGTGCGACCATCATTGAGCCGACCTCGGGTAATACGGGGATCGGGTTGGCCTCGGTTGCCGCCGCACGCGGATACCGCGCCGTCATTGTCATGCCGGACACCATGTCGGAAGAACGCCGCACACTCATGCGTGCATACGGTGCCACCCTCGTCCTCTCGGACGGCAAAAAAGGCATGGCGGGGGCAATCGAAGAGGCCGAGCGCATCGCACGCGAAACGCCGAACTCCATCATTGCGGGGCAGTTCACGAATCCTGCCAACCCCCAAGCGCATTACGAAAGCACGGGGCCCGAAATCTACGAGGATGCCGCAGGGCGCGTTGACTGCTTTATCGCGGGCATTGGTACGGGCGGTACTGTCAGTGGTGTCGGCCGTTACCTGAAGGAGAGACTGCCTTCGATCAAAATCGTCGGTGTGGAGCCTGCCTCTTCCCCTCTGCTCACAAAAGGGCAGGCAGGTGCGCACGGCTTGCAGGGCATCGGCGCGAATTTTGTGCCCGAAACGCTTGACCGTTCGGTCATTGATGAGATTCTCACTGTCACAGAAGAAGAAGCCTTTGAAGCCGTCCGCGCTTTGGGTAGAACCGAAGGGATTCTCGTGGGGATCTCGTCGGGTGCGGCGCTTTCCGCCGCCTATACGCTTGCCCGCCGTCCGGACATGAAAGGAAAGCGCATCGTCGTACTCCTCCCCGATACGGGAGACCGCTATCTTTCGACCTCACTCTTTGAATAAAAGAAAACGCTTTGACTGCCGAAATCTCCTTGCCGAGGCTTTTTCACTGCGGCCGTCGGTGGCTATATCGCCGCGCCGTCGGGTGGAATATCGCTGCGAACACAGTGAGCAATATCACTCGCATCGAAGGGTGCGAAAAAAGCGATGCACCTAACTTTGTCAAGCGTGATGCTTTGCACCGAGGCGCAAAGTGATGAGATCATTTTGCTTTTGCAACATCAGCGTTACGCATGATAGCGTATCACACAAGCTCACTGTACGCGCCGAGGAATCGGAATTCCTCCGATACGGCGGCAAGCGCCGCAAGAAGGTCGGGCAGGTCGGGGCGGGCGGCGGGAATGCGCAGGTCAAAATAGAACTTAAACTCAAAATCGCGGCCGGGAATCGGGCGGCTTTCGAGCTTCTCCAAGCTGACACCGTAGCCGTCCACAATCGAAAGTGCCTCGTAAAGAGCGCCCGCGCGGTGCGGCAGCGTAAGCATGAGGCTGACGCGATCGGCGCCCGGCAGAATCTCGGGCTTTTTGGACACGCAGATAAAGCGCGTCATATTGTTGGCCGCATCGTGCAAATGGTCGGCCAAAATCGAAAGACCGTAAAGCGTCGTGCAATCGTGCGAGCCGAGGGCGGCCAAGGTGCGGTCGTCGCTTTCGGATACCTCACGCGCGGCCGCGGCTGTATTCGACACGCTTTGCAGTCGGGCGTTCGGGCAGAGGGTATGCAAGCTCGATGCGCACTGCGAAAGCGCCTGCTCGTGCGAAATGATGCGCGTAATCTCGGAAAGTGCCGCCCCTTGCTTGGCCATCAGACAATGGCTGATGGTCATGCGGAACGAGCGCACCACGTAGCAATCGTGCTTCTGTAAAAGATCATACACGCGGTTAACAGAGCCTGCCGTGCTG
Organism: Clostridia bacterium; assembly: GCA_017501005.1. GTDB lineage: Bacteria > Bacillota > Clostridia > Oscillospirales > CAG-272 > UBA1740. The sequence continues at coordinate 22,204 of JAFVXT010000159.1, read as the reverse complement.
TTTTCAATCGGCAAAACGGCAAAGGCGCACTCACCGCGGTCAAGTGCGGCAAAGGTCGATTCAAATTCGGGATAAAAGCTGATTTTCGGGCAATCGAAGAGATGCTCAGCCGCCTTTTGCGAATAAGCGCCAACCGTCCCTTGACAGGCAACGGCAGCATAGGACGGCAAAAGCTCCAAAGATGATTCCGCCATTGATGCAAAGCGCATGCGCCAGGCGCGGGCGGCATCAAGCTCACGGGCCTGTGCCTCGCGGCTGAGCTGCATGATGCGCGCAAAAAGCGCACGGCTTTCGCGCCGATATTCCATGGGAGTACGCTCGGCAATGGCAGAAAGAATCTCACGCTCACGCGTGCCGTCAAAAATCGGCTTGCCGCTTTCACGCTTGCTTTCGGCAACCTCGCGCGAAAGTGCCATGCGGCGCATAAAAGCCTCTAATATCACCGTGTTTTCACGGTCGATCTCTTTTCGAAGCTCACCCAAATCTCTTGCCATGGTTCTATTCTCCTCAATTCTCGGCCAACGTGGCCAGACTTTCATAATCTTCAAAAAATGCGGGATAGGATTTTGATACCGACTCCGCCCCAATAATGTCCACTTTTTCGCGTGCACGCACGGCCGCCACGGCCGCACTCATTGCCAAGCGGTGATCGCCGTAGGCATCAACGCATCCGCCCGTCAGGCGGCCGCGTCCCTCGACCGTCAGAATCTCGCCGTCACTTTCGGCATGCACGCCAAGCGAGGCAAGCATATCGATCACCGCACGCAAGCGGTCGCTTTCCTTGGCGCGCAAGCGCGATACACCAAAGAAGCGGCTCTTCCCTTCGGCGGCTGCCGCCGCCACGGAAAGGATCGGCACAAGGTCGGGCACATCCGACGCATCAATATCTGTTCCGCGCAATTCGGAAGGAAAAACTGTGGCAGAACCATTTTGAAGGCTTGTACGCGCACCGAAAGCGGCAAGAAGCGAAAGCACGGCGGAATCGCCTTGCAGACTGTGCTCACACAAATGCGTGACCGTCACGCTCTCACTGCCGATCGCGCCCGCCGTCAAAAAGAATGCGGCGTTTGACCAGTCGCCCTCGATCTCATACGTGCGCGCGCGACCGCGCTGGCCGCCGCGAACGAGATAGCCGTCAGGGGTTTCTTCGCTATGAAAGCCGAAGGCCGCTTGAATCTCACGCGTCATGGAAATATAAGGGCGGGACACTTCCTTACCTTCCCGTTTGCCGCTTGGCAAAATCAGGCTGTCCGAGGAAAGCACGGGCAAGGCAAGCAATAGGCCGCTTGTGAACTGTGAGGACACCGACGAGGCAATAGAAAACGAGCCCGGAGAAAGCGGCTTTCCCGAAAGGCACAGGCAGTCGCCCTCGCGCCGAAAGGAAAGACCGAAGGGCGCAAAGCAATCGGCAATCGGCCCGATCGGACGGTCAATCAGCCGTCCCTCGCAGCGAAACCGTCCGCCGCCAAACAGCGCAAGCACAGGAATCAAAAAGCGCAAGGTAGACGCGCTTTCTCCGCAAAAAAGCGGTTCTTCAACCGTTCTTTGTGAGACCTTCATACCCGTCACGCGCGTGCCGTCAGCCACGCGCTCGGCGTGTGCGCCGAGTGTCTGCAAAGATGCAAGCGTTGCTTCGGTATCACGGCAAAGATCGGTATGGAGAAGCGTGCTTTCTCCTTCAGAGAGTGCCGCCGCAATCAACGCACGGTGCATACAGGATTTGGAGCTCTGTGCCCGCACCGTACCGCCAAAGCGCTTCACGTTCAAAGCTTTGATCATATCGTTTCCTCAACTTCTTAACTTATTACTTATTACTTCTTACTTCTTACTTTTTACTTCTTATTGCTTCGCCCTGTCCGCGCGGTCCTTCATCTCGGTGCCCTCGCGCAAAATTGCCGTCAGGCGTTCGCCGTCGTCTGCGCGGAGCGCATCGCGGTATTCGGTCAGGCGTGCGATGATGCCGTCAAGCTCGTCAAGCAACGGCTGCTTATTTTCAAAAAAGAGCTCACACCACATATGCGCGTCAAGGTGCGCCACACGCGTGAGATCGCGCCAGCTGCCTGCGCTGAAGCCGCGGTGGGATTCAATGCTTTCGCTCCTTGCATAGGCACTGGAGACCACGTGCGCAAGCTGAGAGGTATAGGCGATCATGCGGTCGTGCTTCTCTGCCGTACAGAAGGTATGACGGGCAAAGCCGAGCGGCAAAAGCGCATTTTTCACGCGTTCAAAAAGAACGGGGTCGTCAAAGCGCGGCGGCACGAAAATCATGCCCGCACCCGAAAAAAGATTGGCACGCGAAGCGCGGTAGCCCGAGCGGTGGCTGCCCGCCATCGGATGACCGCCAACGAAAGTAAATCCGTGCTTTTCGGCCAAAGCAAAGGCCGTCGGGCAGATTTTGCCCTTGACACCCGCGAAATCCATCACCAAGGTATTCTTGCCAATCAAGTGACCCTTTTCCGAAAGATAAGAAAGAATGCCGTCGGGATACATGCACAAAAGAAGCAGATCGAGCGAAGAAAGCAAGTGATCGTCAAGCACGCCGTTCGAGGTGCCTTCAAGGACGGCAAAATCCGCAAGAGAGTGATCGAGATCGGCACCGTATACGGTGTGCCCTGCCGCATGAAAGGCACGTGCGGCCGAGCCCCCGATCAGTCCGAGTCCGACAATCCCGACCTTCATACGTTCTTCACCGCCTCGCGAACAGCCGCCACAGCACGCATGAGTGCTTCAAAATCGTCGGGTGTGAGCGACTGTGCGCCGTCGCAAAGTGCCGCCGAGGGATTTGGATGCACCTCGATCATCAAGCCGTCAGCACCGGCGGCCGCCGCCGCCATGGCCATGGGCTTGACGTAGCGGGAAACGCCTGTTGCATGGCTCGGATCAACGATCACGGGCAAGTGCGTCAGCTCGTGCAAAACCGTGACCGCAGAAAGGTCAAGGGTGTTGCGCGTGTAGGTTTCAAAGGTGCGCACGCCGCGCTCGCAAAGAATGATCTGCTCGTTGCCGCCTGCCATGATATATTCGGCACTCATGAGCAGCTCTTTGATGGTATTGGCCAGTCCGCGCTTCAAAAGCACGGGCTTTTTCTGTCGGCCGAGTTCGCGCAGAAGCTCAAAATTCTGCATATTCCGCGCGCCCACCTGAATGATATCCACGTCTTCAAAAAGGGGCAGATGCGCGGCATTCATGATCTCGGTGACAATGGGAAGTCCCGTTTCACGCTTGGCGTGCAGGAGAAGCTCGATCCCCTCGGCCTTTAAGCCTTGAAAATCATAAGGAGAGGTTCTCGGCTTGAATGCGCCGCCGCGCAAAACAGACGCGCCTGCCGCCTTCACGCGGGACGCAACCTCTGCGATCTGTTCGGGGCTTTCCACCGAGCAAGGACCTGCCATGACGGCAAAATGGCCGCCGCCTATTTTGACGTCGCCGACCGATACCACGGTATCGTCGGGATGAAATTTACGGTTGGCACTCTTGAAGGGATCGGACACGCGCTTCACGCTTTCCACAATTTCCAGACTTTCAAGAAGCTCCGTATCCAGATGTGCCGTATCACCGATCAGACCCAGCACCGTGTGAAACTCACCGCGCGAGATGTGCACGTCGAGTCCGCGTGCGCGAAGCCAATCGATGAGAGAATTCATTTTTTGTTCGTCCGTCCCCTGCTTCAATACTGCGATCATGAGAAAAAACCTTCCTTTTTAATTGTTTTTTGTTTTCAAAACGCTTGAAGGTTTTGCAAAAGGTATGCCGTTTGCCTGCTTTCAAAACATATGGCCTTAGCTTTAAAAAAACAGGGTTTGCGGCAATTCCTGCCGCAAACCCCAATTCTGACGGAAACGCTTTGTGCGCCCGCTCGGATTTTACACAGCAAAAACTGCTCTTACTTTTGCATAATCAAAGTAAAAGCAATAATAATATGCTGCAAAAAACGATGCGTGCTTCATAGCCATTTCCTTTCGTTTTCGTTTTATGTTCATCATTTTAGCACTTCGCTCAACGCTTGTCAAGGGGTTTTGTGATTTTTTTTGATTTTTTCAGCACAAATCCACAGTTGACAAAGGAATCAAAGAGTGCTATAATATTTATATCAATAGCATAGCAATTATCATTATTCAGCAAACCGAAAGGATTCTACCGTTTATGAGTCGTCAAAACGACATGCAAAAGACAGCCATCATCGGCGCGGGTCCTGCCGGCTTGACCGCCCTTTGCCTTCCCCAGTGGGGGAAGGGGGACCGCGACAGCGGTGGATGAGGTGTTGGACCGCGACAGCGGTGTGTAGCGACGCATGAAGTTTTTGCCTTTGGCAAAAGTTTCGGTAGCGACGCTGTCGATGACTGCTTCCCCGTCGGGGTCGCATTGTTTTCCTCATGAAAAGGGTATAGGAGAAACTCAAAAAATGAAAAGCGAATTTTCCGTAGAAGGCATGATGTGTGCGGCTTGCGCCTCGCACGTGGAGGGCGCTGTGCGCCGTCTTGCGGGTGTGCAGGACGTTTCGGTGAGCTTGCTCACCAATACCATGACGGTCACACACGAGATCACAGAAGAAGAAATTGCGGCGGCAGTTTCGCGTGCAGGCTATCCAACCAAGCCCTTTACACAAAACGGTTCGGGCGAAAGTGCGGCCGTGCAGGCACTGCTTGCCCCGAAAAAGGATACGCGCCGTGCACTTGTGCGCACGCTGATCGCCGCCGCGCTTGCCCTTCTTCTCTTCATCATCTGCATGGGACATATGGTGGGCATGCCCTTGCCGTCCTTCATGCACCCCGCACATGCGCCGATCGTTTATCTTTCGGTGCAAGCCGTCCTCGCGCTCGCGGTGATACTTCTGCACTTCGGTTATTTTCGGCGCGGATTCGCCGCGCTTTTGCGCCGTTCACCCTCCATGGATACCCTGGTTGCGCTCGGCTCGGCCGCCGCGTTTATTCACGGATGCGCCACCCTGCTTTTGGTGATACTCGGCAAGCTTGACGGCCACGCGCACGTTTATTTCGAGGCGGCGGCGATGATTCTTGCCCTGGTCGGTGTGGGCAAATTGCTCGAGGGCAAGCAAAAAGATAAGACGGCCGATGCCGTCCGTGCCCTCTCTGCACTCTCACCGAAGAAAACAACTGTTCTGACCGAGGACGGTCGGGAGATCACCGTCGATACCGATTCGCTCACTGTCGGCGCAAGCATCGTTTTGCGCGCAGGCGAGCGCGTTCCGTCAGACGGCACGGTGATTTCGGGGCACGGCACCGCCGACGAATCCGCCTTGACGGGCGAAAGCCTGCCCATTGATAAAAAAGCGGGAGATACGCTCGTTGCCGGCAGTATCATTGCCGACGGCTCGCTTCTTTTGCGTGCCGAGCGTGTGGGCACGAACACCTCGCTTGCCGAAAGCGTGCGCATGGTAGCGGAAGCCGCCTCCGGTAAAGCACCAATCGCGCGCATGGCCGACCGCGTGGCCGCCGTTTTCGTGCCTTGCGTGCTTCTCGTCGCGCTGCTTTCCTTTGCTCTTTTTGCCATTTTCACGCACGATCTCGCACTCGCACTTGCGCACGGCGTGAGTGTGCTCGTCATTTCATGCCCCTGCGCACTCGGGCTTGCCACCCCCACCGCCATCATGGCGGCCACGGGCCGTGCGGCAGAGCTCGGCATTCTCATCAAAAGTGCGGAATCGCTTGAAACGCTCGGCCGTGTACGTGCCGTTGCCTTTGATAAAACAGGCACTCTGACCACAGGCGAAATGAGCCTTTTTGACTATGAGCTTTCGTCGGGCGTCACACTCGACGAGGCCGCCCCCCTGCTCTATGCACTCGAAGCCCCCTCCTCGCATCCGATCGGCCGCGCACTCGCCCTTCATTTTCGTGAATACGCGGGCAAGGAGGCCGAAGACTTTTCGGTCATCGAGGGCAAAGGCGTTTATGCAAAAATCGACGGCCGCAAGTGCATGGCGGGCAATCTCACCCTCTTCCGCGACGATCTTGAGCTTGATCTTGACCATCTCATGCCTGCCTTTGAGCGCATGACAAGTGCAGGTGCCACACCGCTCTTCCTGTCGGTCGGCGTGCGCGTGCTCGGTGTGTTCGCCGTTTCGGATACCTTGCGCGAGGAATCCCCCGAAGCCGTGGAGAAGCTGCACCGCATGAAAATTGCAAGTGCCATGCTCACAGGCGACCACGAGGGTGCGGCGCATCATATGGGCGCGCGCGCAAGCATTTCTGACGTACGTGCCGCCCTCACTCCCGAGGGCAAAGCGGCAGAGGTGCGCGCGCTCAAGGAGCAATACGGCACCGTCTGCATGGTGGGCGACGGCATCAACGATGCCCTGCCCCTTGTTTCCTCCGACGTTTCCATGGCCGTGGGTGCAGGCACTGACGTGGCGGCCGCTTCCGCCGACGTGATATTGCGCCGCTCCTCGCCCTCCGATGCCGTGACCGCCATTCGACTCGGCCGTGCCGCCTTACGCAACATCCGCCAGAATCTTTTCTGGGCACTCGTCTATAATGCGCTTTGTATCCCCGTCGCGGCAGGCGTTCTCTATCCCCTCGGCATCTCACTTTCCCCCATGCTCGCCGCACTTTGTATGTCTCTTTCCTCGCTCTTTGTGGTGACGAATGCTTTGAGACTGAAAAGATTCAAATAAAGGACCAAACGGCACACCGAAATTTTTCGGTATGCCGTTCTCTTTTTCTGAAAAGAGCAAGCGCAAATCATTTTTTCGCACTGACTTTGCAAGAAATCCCCGAAGAATCCTTGACAGACAGGTGAAAATCAGTTATAATAGATTATTGTAAGAAAAACCAATTTACCGAAAGGATCCATAAAAGCTATGAAAGAGAAAATCAGCGAATTGCTTGCCCGCTTTGAAGCGGACCTTGCGAGCGGCAAATCGCCCGACGAGCTTCGCGTTGCGTATCTTGGCAAAAACGGCGCAACGGCAGAACTGATGAAGGAGCTTCGTAATGTGCCCGTCGACAGGAAAAAGGAAGCGGGCCAGATGATTAACGGTCTCAAGACCAAGTTGGAGGAAGAGATCGGCGCCCGTGCACGTGCCCTTGAGGAGGAGGCTCTGCAAAAGGCCATTTCCTCGGCTCGCCGCTATAACCCCACCCTGCCCGCAAACAACGATCTCGGTTCTTACCATCCGATCACGCTGGTACAGCGCGAGGTAGAGGACGTTTTTGCATCAATGGGCTTCACGGTGGAGGAATATCCCGAAATCGTTGACGACTATCATTGCTTCGAAGCACTCAACATTCCGAAGCATCACCCTGCACGCGATATGCAGGATACCTATTATCTTGAGAACGGTCAGCTTCTGAAGACGCACACCTCGGCCGCACAGAATTACATTATGAAAAAATACGGTGCGCCCTTGCGTGCCATCTTCCCCAGCCGTTGCTTCCGCAACGAAGCGATCGACGCTTGCCATGAAAATACCTTCTTCCAGATGGAAGGTATGATGATCGACCGTGATATTTCGATCTCCAACCTCATCTACTTCATGAAAACCATGTTAAGCGAGGTGTTCGGTCAGGATCTGCGCGTTCGCTTGCGCCCCGGCTTCTTCCCCTTCGTCGAGCCCGGCTTTGAGCTTGATATCAGCTGCCTTATTTGCGGCGGCGAGGGCTGTCCCTCCTGCAAGAACAGCGGTTGGCTTGAGCTTTGCCCCTGCGGCATGATCCACCCGAACGTACTGACGGCGGGCGGCATTGATCCCGAAGAATATACGGGCTTCGCGTTTGGTCTCGGCCTGACGCGCCTTGCCATGATGAAATACGGCGTCAAGGATATCCGCGATTTCAATGCGGGCAGCCTGCGCACGCTTTCGCAGTTCAAAAGCCGCTAAGTAAGGAGGATCGATTACCAATGTTTCTTTCAATGAATTGGATCGGAGATTTCGTCGATCTTTCCGGTCTTGATCTCAAAGCACTCATTCACCGTTTCACCCTCTCAACCGCCGAGGTTGAGGATATCATCGAATACGGCCGTGACACGCACGGTGTCATTGCCGCCGAAATCGCTTCTATTGAAAATCACCCCAATTCCAAGAAGCTTCACCTTCTGAAGATCAATACGGGTAAGGAGCTGATCGACTGTGTTTGCGGTGCGCCGAACGTTCGCGTCGGCATGCACGTTGCCTTTGCACAGGCAGGCGGTGCCGTTTGCGGCCATGCCATCGGCGAGGCCACGGTGGCGGGCTACCCGTCCTTCGGTATGTGCTGCTCGGAAGCCGAGCTTGGCATCAGCGCCGACCATTCGGGCTTGATGGAGCTTGACGAATCGATTCCGCTCGGAACCGATATCAAAGCCGTCTTTGATCTTGAGGATACCGTATTTGAGGTGGACAATAAGTCATTGACCAACCGCCCCGATCTTTGGGGACATTACGGCATTGCGCGTGAGTTTGCCACGCTTGCGGGCCGTGAGCTGCGTCCGCTTCCACGCCTTGACACCGCGCAGTATGCCTCTTTGCCTGACGTGGCGATCAGCATTGAAGATCCCGACCTTTGCTACCGTTATACGGGCATCAAGGTCGAAAACATCAAAAAGAACCAAAGCCCCGTCAATATGCGCATCCGCCTCTTCTACTGCGGCTCGCGCGCCATCAATTTGTTGGCCGATCTGACCAACTACGTCATGATGGAGCTTGGCCAGCCGATGCACGCGTTTGATCTGCGCCGTGTGGACAAGATCGAGGTCAAGCGCTTTGCCGAGCCCTTCACCTTCCGCACCCTTGACGGTCAGGACAGACAAATCACCCCCGAAACCCTGATGATCTGCTCGGGCGGCACGCCCGTTGCCGTTGCGGGTATCATGGGCGGTCTTGATTCCGAGATCGAGGACGATACCGATTCACTGCTCCTTGAAAGTGCCAACTTCAACGGCGTGTCGGTGCGCAAATCCTCCACCAAGCTCGGACTGCGTACCGATGCCAGCATGCGTTATGAAAAGATCCTTGATCCCGAAATGACAATTGCCGCCACCGAACGCTTCCTCGACCTTCTTTGCGGGATCGATCCCGACGTGCGCGTCATCTCTTCCCTGACCGACGTTTACGTGCATCGCTACGAGACCATCACGCTCACAATCGACAAGGCATACGTCGATCGCTATACGGGCATTGATATTTCCTCGGATGCCATCGAAAAGACCTTGCTTGCGCTCGGCTTCACCGTCGCGCGCGACGGCGACTCCTTCACCGTCACCGTGCCCTCCTTCCGTGCAACCAAGGACGTGACCATCAAGGCCGACCTGATCGAAGAGATCACCCGTATTTACGGCTACGATAACTTTGAGATCGGCACCACCCGTTCCCCCCTTCGCCCCGTACGTGCAGAGCGTACCCGCAGCGACGAGGCACGCACAAAGGACCTGCTTGTCAGCCGTTTTGCACTCCACGAGGTGCATTCCTACATTTGGTCTGACCGCGCCAAATACCGCGAGATCGGTATCGAGGTCGAAGAAAACGTTCGCCTTCTGAACGCGCAAACTCCCGATCATGCGGTTTTGCGCCGTTCGATGATCCCCACGCTTCTTTCCTTCATCAATGAAAACAAGGGCTTCTCGGACGAGTACGGCATCTTTGAGATCGGCCGCGTTGTCCTTGGTAAGAACGAGGACGGCACTTGCCGTGAGCGTAAAACGCTCGGTCTTGCGTTCTATAGCCGCGCAAGCGAAGAAGAAACCCTCTTCTTCCGCGCACGCGATGCCGTTTCCTGTGTGGTAACGGACATCCTGCACGTCGCCCCCCTCTATACCTTCGCCGAAACCGCTCACGCATGGGAGCATCCCGCCAATACCTATACGGTATCGGTCGGTGACGTAAAGGTCGGCTCACTCTCGGTCGTCCACCCCGCAGTTGCGAAGGAGATTGACCGCAAGGCCGCCATCGTCTTTGCCGAGCTCGATATGGATACCTTCGCCGAGATTGGCACAGCGCCCCTCGCTTACCGCGAGATTTCCAAGTATCCCGCCATTGACATCGACCTTTGCTTCACCGCACCTGTTGCTTCGCTTTCGTTTGAGGCACTCGTCGAAGAAGCCAAGCGTGCCGCAGGCGAATCGCTTGCAAACGTGACCGTGGCAGATACCTATGGCGATTCTTCAATCACACTCCGCTTCACCTTCTCGTCAAATGAGCGTACGCTGACAAAGGCCGAATTACAGCCGACCACCGATGCGATCATCGAAGCATACAAGCCGCTCGGTCTTGCATTCAAGCTCGCGTAAAACGCAAAAAAAGAGGACGATCCAATGAACAGTATGACGCTTCGCTGGAAGAACGGTCTTTCGCACGCATTGACACTCAGCTACGACGACGGCTTGGAAGCCGACGTTCGCCTGATCGAAATTATGCAAAGAAACGGACTCAAGGGCACCTTCAATCTGAACAGTGCTATGTTTAACGAGAAAAGCGGCATGAACGGCGACCACCGCCGCCACCTTTCGGCAGAAGAGGCCAAAGCACTCTATCTGCCTGCGGGTATGGAGGTGGCCGTACACGGTGCCCGTCATCCTCACTGGGAAAGAATGCCCCGTCACGCCTGCATGGCCGACATTCTGCTCGACCGCATCAACCTTGAAAAGACCTTCGGCGGCGTGATTCGCGGCGCGGCGTATCCTAACGGCACTTATTCGGATATGACGGTGGAATGCCTGCGTGATGCGGGCATCGCCTACTGCCGTACCGCGGCCTCCACGCGCGCCTTCACCGTCCCGACCGACTGGCTGCGCATGCCTACCACCTGCCATCATAACGATCCCGCGCTCTTTGAGCTTTGCGACAGATTCCTCGACGCCACCGGCACGAGGGCTACATCCAAGCTCTTCTATCTATGGGGACACAGCTATGAGTTCGGCGACCGCGATAACTGGAACGTCATCGAGGCCTTTGCCGAAAAGATGGGCCGTCGTGAGGATATTTACTACGCGACAAATATCGAGATCTACGATTATGTGGAAGCCTATCGGCAATTGCATTTCTCGTGCGACCTCACCTACGTCGAAAACCCCACCGCAAAAACCGTTTGGTTTGCCATCGACGGCAAAACCTACGAAGTCGGTGCAGGGAAAGCGATCAGCCTTTAATTGAAAATGAAAGAAACTCGGACTTTTCGGTCCGAGTTTCTCTTTTTGCATAAATTTTTTTGTATTTTTTCTTTTTTCTCTTGACAAAAGTCGTACATTGTGATAGAATAGTCCTTGGTTTAAAGCGAACGGCTTTCAAACCGCACTTCATATGCGGGCGTGGCGGAATTGGCAGACGCGTAAGATTCAGGTTCTTATGGTCGCAAGGCTGTGCAGGTTCAAGTCCTGTTGCCCGCACCAAAATAAAAAGGATACCCTTGCGGTATCCTTTTTATTTTGGTATGGTAATGTGGTGCAGAACCTGCCAGCAAACCGCTGCTCTTCCTTCCATGCACCTTCTAAACTCATGGCGGGTTGCCAGTTCGCCGAAACTGCAGTTTCGGCGAACTAAGCGGTTCAAGTCCTGTTGCCGAAGCCAAGCTCAACGCTTGGCTTCTTTTGGTATGGTAATGTGGTGCTTTTTTGTTTGGTACAGCAACAGGTTTACGCAGAACCTGCCAGCCCCGCACCACTGAAAGCTTTGAAAACACTGCGTTTTTGAGGCTTTTCTCTTTTTATTTTTTTAATATTGAAATGTGAAAAATTTTATGATATAATGAAATATATAGAAGTTTTTGGATCAGTAAATGAAAGGAACGAAAAATGCCAAGTATTTATTTGCCTTATATAAATATTGCGCTTGATGCATTTGCGCTCGTGATAACGCTTATCATTCTTGTGTCGTGCGTAAAAGAATTTTCAAGCAAGAAAATCGGTTCAAAGCATTTCTTGCTTTTGCAGCTTTCGGTTGTGATCGCCCTGATTTCCGATATGGTCGGTTGGGTGGGCGAAGGGCGTCCCGCCTTGTCGGTTATGACTTTAATATCCAACACAGTCGCTTCCTGCGCTTGCCAAATCGCTATTATCAGCTTTATGGCATATCTGATTGCAAGCCTTTACGCAAACAGCCGCGCCGCAAGGTGCGTTTTGACGATGTTTCGTGTTATGTGTATTCTCTCGCTTATTATCTGCATTGGAAATGCGTTTTGGGGATACGCATACTCCGTCAACGAACAAGGACATTGGCACTGTACCGAAATCACGGGAATGGGACTTGTTTATTTGTTCTTCCCGATCCTTTCCTTCTTTGCGATCATTCTTCTGACCTTCTTTGCCAAAAGTTCCGCAAAAATCAACCGCGTGGCGTTCTTCGTTTACACGCTCTTTCCTGTTGCCGGAGTTATCATCGACTATATATTTCACGGTATCTCCTTGACCTATGCCGGATTTGCAGTGAGCATTTTAGTCATTTATACGAGCATTTACCTCACACGGCAAAAGCAGTTGGAAGCGCAAAGAAATGCCTTAATGCTCTCTCAGATCAACCCTCATTTTGTATATAATACACTTTCCACCATCGCGGCGATGTGCGATACCTCGCCGAAGCAGGCAAAATATCTGACCATAGACTTTTCCCAATATCTCCGCAGAAACATCGGCTCTCTGACAAGTGAGGAGTTGATTCCGTTTGAACAGGAAATGGAGCACGTGGCTTGTTATTTAAAAATCGAGAAAGCGAGATTCAGAGAGCGTTTGAACGTCATTTATTCCACACAGTGCAAGGATTTCAGTGTTCCGCCCCTGACAGTACAGCCCTTGGTAGAAAACGCCATCAAGCATGGTATCACGAAAAAAGCCGAAGGCGGAACGATTAAAATCACGACCTTTGAAGAAGATACGCATTACGTCATTGAAATTATTGACGACGGCGTGGGCTTTGATTCCGAAACCACAGAGATGCACGTTGGTATCCAAAACGTACAAAATCGCCTGGCTGCTACGTGCAGAGGAACGGTGACGATTAAAAGCACGTTGGGCGTCGGTACGAGAGTTACGATAGAAATACCGAAAAAGAAAGGAAGGCGGCAATGAACATTTTAGCGGTTGACGATGAATATTATGCTCTTGAATTGATGAAAAACGCGCTTGAGGAGGTTGCAGGCGGCTCGACCGTGTACCTTTGCCGTGACGTAAAAAGCGCGTTGCAGACCGCAACGGAAACAAAAATAGACGTCGCCTTTCTTGATATCCATATGCCCGAGATGAACGGTGTGGAGCTGGCGCGGGAATTAAAGCTACTCAACCCCAAGGTCAACATCGTATTTGCCACGGGCTTTTCGGAATATATGAAGGAAGGGATCGACCTTCGTATGAGCGGATACATCATGAAGCCTGTAACGCCCGAGGCGGTAAAGACCGAGCTTGAAAATCTGCGCAATCCCATTGAGTGGAGCAACGAAAAGAGGATCAAGATACTAACATTCGGAAACTTTGACGTTTTCGTTGACGGAAGTCTCTTGAAATTTGAGAGAAAGCAAGCTAAAGAAATATTGGCAATTTTGGTCAATAAGCGAGGAACCTCGGTTTCCTATTCGGAAATCGCAGCGTTGCTTTGGGAGGACGAGGATTACGACCGCACAAAGCAAAAAAATCTTCAGGTATATATAGCGAGCCTTGTTAAGACCTTACACTCGGTAAACGTTATGGATCTGATTCTGAAAAACAGACAAGGCATACTCGTAAACACAAAGATCGTTGACTGTGATTATTACCGTTTTCTTGAAGGCGACACAAGAGCGATCAACTCCTTTACGGGACAGTATATGAACGCGTACTCTTGGGCAGAGTTTACGGTTGGATATCTTGAAAATCAGTTGCGAAAAATCCAATAAACGTATCGGCACTCGGGCAAAAAAGCTTGAGTGCCGAATTTTTTAAAAATTTTTCCATTTTGTAGTCCTACTGTAGTCATAGGGTGGTAAAATAAGGATACAAAGCCCAAACTGTCGGGTTTTGAGATTATGAGCGCTGAGGGAACGCTCACAAAAATTTTTTCAAAGGAGAAAAACAAAATGAAAAAAAGAAGAACACTCATTATTTCGCTGCTGCTCGTTGCGGCACTTGCACTTGGTGTGGGTTATGCATATACAACGGGCAATGTTTCTATAAGCGGTGAAGTTTACAACAAGCCTCACGACCTTAACTTAACTTTTGTTGCGGAAGGAAGTGCAATAACGAAACAGTGGGTTGAAGGTCAAGACGCAACTACTGCTTCATCTATTGTCGTAGTTGATGGTGCTGAGACCGCAAGCTTTGTTGCCCGCGAAATCAAGCATGACGGTGACTACATTGAAGCGGTATTTGTTATCCAGAACCAGAACCATTACGATGTAAAGCTTAATGATATCGAAGTAAACTATACCTTCCCCAGCGGACACGACGACTTTTTCACTGTTACGCACGAGTGGGTAACTGAGGTAGGTCAGGATTTGACCCTTACTCATGAAGAAAAGATAAAGTTAAAGGTCAGAGTGGAGATGAACGGTGTTACAGGTGATGAAATCGAAGGTAGATTTACCTTGACCGTTCCCGCACAGAGCGCAAGCTAATAATACCTAACAAGTATAGTCAACTAACCTTTTGAAAGGAGGACCGCAAATGAATAAGGATAAAAAAATCATTTATACACTATCAATAGCCGCATTTGCGGTCCTTCTTGTTATCTTTTCTGTAACCGCAAGAAACAGTGCAATCATTACTGCCATTACTATGACGATTATCACTCCTGCGGTATCTATTTTGATTAAAAAAAGAAGCTCTCTTTCAATCAACAAGAAAGAGGTGATGTTGCTCACAACCATAGTAGCCGCACTCTACGTTGTTCTTATGTTAGTGGCTGGCTTGTCATTCGTATCTTACAAAAACCCCTATTTTGTAAATACCGAACGACTGCTTACGCTGATAATTCCCTCGGTTGTAATCATCATTACGTCCGAGATCATAAGATACGTGCTTCTTAATCAAAAAAATAAATTGGCGAATATTCTGTCGTGGCTTATCTGCGTGTTAGCAGAGATTCTGATATTCTCGGGAATCTCAGAATTTGAAAATTTCAACCATTTTATGGATTTAGTTGGAATGACACTTTTCCCTGCTATCACCGCAAACGTATATTACCACTACGTATCAAAACGTTTTGGTGCGCTTCCAAACATCTCATTCAGATTGATCTGCACTCTATACGTTTATTTTATCCCCGTTTATTCCGAGATACCGAGTGCATTGCACGCATGTATCAAAACATTACTACCTCTTGTTATACTTGCTTTGACGAGTGCTCTCTTTGAAAAGAAAAAGAGAAACGCTATTGTCAAGGGAAAGAAAGCTTCTTTGATAAGTATGGTAGTCGCAGTTGTAGTGGTTGTCTCAACCGCAATGCTTATTTCCTGTCAGTTCCGCTTCGGCGCGATAGTAGTTGCAACCGAGAGTATGACAGGTGAGATCAACAAAGGCGATATGATCATCTACGAAAGATACGATGGTCAGACAATAAAAGAAGGACAGGTTATTGTCTTTCTTCAATACGAAAACAGAATCATTCACAGAGTAATAAAGATCGAACATATCGGAAATGAAGTCCGATATTACACAAAGGGCGATGCTAATGAGGAACAAGACCAAGGTTATATAACCGATGCCGATATCGTCGGTCTTACCGATATGAAGATATCCTACGTTGGCTTCCCTACCCTGTGGCTCAGAGAACTGCTTGAAGGCGGTGACTAAATTCAGAAGAAAGGAGGTTTACTGAAATGTCGGAAAAAGAAAAGAAAAAACGCGCTGCCTATCGAAAAAACCGCGAAAAATGGATATTTGTACAGTCTGTTATCGTCATCGTTTTGACACTTGCCGTTCTCATTTCGGCGATCGTCTCGGTACAGCTTCAAAAGAAGTATTATATCGGCTACCGCGAAGGCGGAAGCATCGATTACGACGTTTATCTGAAAGAAAACGAGTTTTACGATTCTCCCTACTTGGAGAAAAATCAATCCTACGTTGCATCCATGATCGACAAGATCATTACGAATTTCAATTATGAAATCGACATGGATACCGATGACGTAAATTACCGTTATTCTTATTCGATCAAGTCAAGACTTGAGATCATAGACAACACGTCCGAGGTTGCTATCTTTAATCCCGAGCGCGAGCTGGTCAACGTTCAGAACAAATCGCAAAGCAGCTCCAATCGCTTGCGGATCAATGAGATCGTCGTCATCAACTACGACGAGTACAACGATCTTGCCAACAAATTCCTTGAGACCTATTCTCTGACGAGTACCACAAGCAACATCGTGGTAACGCTTGAGGTTGATGTTCTCAGCGACTGCGAGGCTTTTTCGGGAAGCGCTGTTGACAATTACACTTCCGAGCTTCGTATTCCTCTGACGACCCAAACGGTCAACATCAAAATGACGTCTGCCGTTCCCGATGATGAGGCAAAGATGATCGCCTGCACAAGAGGCGCGGGTAGCGAGGTATTTAAGACCACCGCTATCGTGCTTGGTGTTGTGGACGTTCTGATGGCTCTGCTTCTCGTCGCATTCATTTATCTGACAAGAACGCCTGACGTTACCTACACCGCGCGTGTCAAGAAGATACTGTCTCAGTACAAATCTTACATTCAGAAGATCAACAATCTCTTTGAAACGCACGGCTACCAAACCATTCTCGTCAATACCTTTGACGAAATGCTTGAGATCCGTGATACGATCCAAGCACCTATCCTTATGTATGAAAATGAGGAAAAGACCTGCGCGAAGTTTATGATCCCGACAGATAGCAAGCTGTTGTATCTGTATGAGATCAAGGTCGAGGGCTATACCGAGCCCAAAACCGAGACCGAGACTAAGCCCGAGCCTGTTCCTGCAACGATCGTAAAACCGAACATTACGAACGTAGTTCGTCCTGTGGTTAAGGTCGTGGTAACCCCCCCTGCCCCGAAGGCTGATCCTGAACCCGAACCCGAGATTGAAACCGTCATTGAGGACGCTGAAATTGAGATCGAAGCAAAGGGAGAGGAAATTCCCGAGGTCGTGGCTATCGTGGAAGAAGATATCGAGAAAGAAAATGCTGAAGAACCGATTGAAGACACTGTTTCCGAGGTCGAAGATATTCTTGCTTCGATTCCAACAGCAGAGGAAGAAACCGTAGACGAAAACACGGTAGAAGCCATCGATATCTTTTGGGAAGAAAGAACGCATAAGACCTATCGTTACGATCCCGACGGAAACACTGTGGAGGAAGGCGACGTAGTTCTCGTTCCAACTCGTGACGTGGAAAGTGACAAAGAGATCGTCCGCGAGGCAGAGGTTGCCCGTGGAAATTATAAGATCGATCCCGCAACACTGAATCATCCACTGAAAAAGATCATCGGTGTAGTCCGCCGTAAAGCGGAAAAGATATTTACCGCGATGATCACACCCGAGGAAAAGGATTCCGAGGATAAAGATTAAACAACAGTAGCACAAATAAAAGGAGAGTGGCTTACAATGAAAATGTGGATAAAAACCATATTTGGTATCTCACTCTCCTTAATGTGCTTATTTACGTGTGTCGGCTATGCTGCTATGTCGCAAAATCTGGTAATTAACGGCAATGTGGAAGCTGAACCGCCGTACGCTGTGTTTATCACCTCGATCACAGACGGCTCTGCCGTAGCCGAAGGAAGTGCGGCAGTAAATCATTACTCGGGTACGATCGCAAACCTATCGCTCTCTCTTGGAAATGATTCCTCGTCCTCCAAGACCTTGCGCGTTACCATTTTCAATAACACCGTTGACTACCATACCTTCAAGGGTGTGCTGTACACCGAAGGTGAGCATACATACAGCAACACGAATATTACGTTTGAGATCAGCGGATTTGAGATAGGTGACAAACTTGCCCCCGGCAAATACGCATATATTGATATCACATTTTCTTATGACAGCTATCGTGGATATTCCGAAACGCTTGCCTGTCTTCTGGATTTCCATTTCGGTCTTTCCGGAATGGATGAAGGAACCGATTATGAAAGCTATGTTTTCCTGTTCCTGACAAACACTAACGGATATGGCATAAATGACTCCCACAAGGGAGACGTGGTTTTGAACAGCCTTAAAGAAAACACTGTAATCTATGCAGGAGATAATTTGAACGGTGGAAATCTCAAGCATCTGTTAAATGCTGTCAATACCGCTCAAACTGAAAATCTGTATTTCATTTACCAATATATCAGTGATACAACGATAAACTTATATACGTATGAAGATAAATACAACAATCGGGAGTATATCGAGCAGAATGTAACGGTATACAAAACTACCTTCACTCGAGATGCAACCGGAACAACGTATACGGAGTGGGCTCCGTCCGCCAGCATTAACGGCAGCGCACCTGTAAGAAGCATCGTCACACCTATGGGTTCCAATCTATACGCGGTAGTTATCAGCGATTGGAAGAATACTCAATAATCATATTAAGACGAAAATACAGGGTAATATCCCTATGTTAAAATTATAAAAGGAGAGTGATTTATTATGAAAATGTGGATAAAAGCCATATTAGGTATCTCACTCTCCTTAATGTGCTTATTTACGTGTGTCGGCTATGCTGCTTTATCGGGAAATGTAGTGATCAACGGCAACGTGGAAGTCGAACCGCCGGAGGCACTCTTTATTACGAGTGTCGGCGGTGGAAACTACTTGGATCCCGCAACGCTTGCATACTCGGGTACTATCGTTACCAGTAATCTTACCTTAAGAGAAAATGCAAGCGGTATATACGAAGCCTCCTTTACTATTACGGTATTTAATAACACAACCGATTCTTACTATTATCATTCTATGATCCACGGCACGTATACAAGCGAAAGCGGTGATACGGTGGCGTACAGTAACGATGATATAGTACTTGACGTAGTAGATGAGACTCTCAAAAAGGGCGATGAGATCAAAGCGGGAGAGCAAAAGACCTTTACGGTCAACGCAAGCTTTAAGGATGGCGTTGACGTTAACAATGCAAGTAAAGAGTTATTCTCTATTATAAATTATTATTTTTCTACAACACAACCCGACCCTGAGGATACGGGCGGTGGTGAAGCGGCGATTTCCGGAGTGCTAACGAGATTCCCCGAGATACTCAACGATCCACAAGAATATCAGGAGCTCTCCCAAGCAATGAGTAATAACTGGTCGCACCCCAGCTACGTTGGAAACGTAGTCAGTTCTTGGGAGATTCTGGACGATGATACGGCATTGATCCAAGATCTCTTCGGTGTAGCACTGTCGCTGAACATTGATGGTGAGGAAGTGCCAGTAACCGTAATCATTCAAAGAAAGAATGTGGACGGAAACGAAAATACGGGTGATGACTATCGTGGAACTTTCGGAACGACCAACAAGGGCTGCGAAATGATGCTGTACATGACCCCCGTCAAACCGTCCAGCGTCAGCGGCGGTACGTATATAGAAACCTACGTTATCACTTATACTAAGCAGAGAGACGGAGATTGGTATCAGATCGGAGAAATGTATAAGGGTACAGCACAGGTCGTCGGATATGTTTCCGGATCTACTAGGTTTAATGATTCCATTAATCCATCCAGCTGGAGACAAGATGAAACGAACAAAACGATTGAGCAACTCATACAAGGAAGGTAAAAAGGAGAGTGACCACCGTCGTGGGAAACCCGGCACGGAACGAGACGGAATAGTACCTCCTCTTCCCCGCACCAACGAAAAAGGAACTTTTGTCTACCAAAAGTTCCTTTTTTGTTTATCCAAGCCGCAGGCGACAAGCCTTCGGCTTGGTATATCATCACGACGCAGTCGTGGATATCATCAGCCCCTTTGGGGCTGTATCTCATCACGCTCGGGCGTGTATTTCCCTGCGGCTTGATGATATACCGCAACAAGTTGCGGATGATATACACGCCTTTTGCGTGATTGGGATGCGAGATTTCGGAAAGCACTTGAATCCTCTTAAAAATATGGCATAATACAATTTCATGGGCAAAAGGTGCAAACGCAACCGCCGTTTGACATTTTGAAAGCCAACGGGTGGTTGCATAATCACATTTTTTCTGCTATAATGATAGTCGAAAAGGCTTTCACCATTTTTTTGCGAGGTGTTTTTATGATTTTAGCTGACAAGATTATCCGAGCACGTAAAAAGAACGGCTGGTCTCAAGAAGAGCTTGCCGAAAAAATGAAGGTTTCACGCCAAGCGGTTTCCAAGTGGGAGAGCGCGCAAACCGTCCCCGATCTTGAAAAGATCCTGCAATTGAGCGCTCTTTTCGGTGTGACCACCGACTATCTTTTGAAGGATGAGCTCGAAGAGGAAGATCTCACCGAGGATGCCTCGGGCAATGCCGTCAAAAAAATAACGGTGGACGAAGCAAACGAATATCTTGCATGGCGCAAGATCGCCGCGCGCCGCATTGCCTTTGCCACCTTTTTATGCATTCTTTCGCCGATCACGCTCATTGTGCTTGGCGGTGCTTCCGAGATTCCTTCGTTTGGCATTTCCGAAACCGTGATGGGTGTGATCGGTCTGACCGTTCTGTTTGCTTTCGTTCTCACGGCAGTTCCGATCTATATCTATTGCGGCTTTCGAAACGAGCCCTACGAGTTTCTTGACAAGAACCTTCCTTTTGAGCTCGAATACGGTGTGCGCGCTCTTTTGACCGAACGGAAAAAGCAATGGAGAGACACCTATATCAGAGCCAACGTCATCGCAAGCTGTATTTGCATCTTTGCCCCGATTCCCTTGATCTTGTCCGGCTTTACGGGCAACGAATTTCTTTCCGTTCTCATGCTCGCCGTCACTATGATCACGGCAGGAATCGGCGTCTTCATTTTCATCAACGTGGGCGTACAGCAAGCGAGCATGGAAAAGCTTCTCCGTGAAGGCGAATACGAAGAAAAACAAAAAGAGAAAAACGCGCTGAAGGAATCTGTCGGGTTCGTGTATTGGGGAATTTTGACAGCTGTATTCTTTGTATGGAGCTTTCTTTCAAACGATTGGCATCTCTCGTGGCTCGTCTTTGCCGTGGGCGGGATTCTCTTCCCCGCCGTGATGTGCCTATGCGATATACTCACCAATCGAAAAAAATAACGGACGAATCGCCAAAAAGATACGAAATGTCTTGTCACGGCTATTGAAAAATCCGCGGCAGAATAGTATAATGATGATAGCCGCTTTATGAAGAAAGGAATCGAATCATGATCGATCTTAATAAGACCATTGACCACACCAACCTGAAGCCCTTTGCCACGAGAAAGGATATTGAAAAGCTCTGTGCGGAGGCACGCACCTTCCATTTTGCATCGGTTTGCGTCAATCCCGCAAACGTCGCGCTTGCAAAAGAGCTGCTTGCCGGCAGTGACGTGATGGTCTGTACGGTCATCGGCTTCCCTCTCGGTCAGAACACGACCGCCGTTAAGGTTGCCGAAACCGAAGATGCCTATGCCCTCGGCTGTGACGAATTTGATATGGTCATCAACGTCGGCCGCCTCAAGGACGGCTGTACCGACTACGTGCGCGGCGAAATTGAAGCTGTTGTCAAGGCCGCCAAAGGAAAGACGGTCAAGGTGATCATCGAAACAGGCCTTCTCACCGATGAAGAAAAAGCTCTTGCCACGCGCCTTTCCTGCGAAGCAGGCGCCCATTTTGTCAAAACCTGCACGGGTGTATCGGCGGGTATTGCAACCGTAGAAGATATCCGCTTGATGAAAAGCAACCTTTCGGGCAACGTCAAGCTGAAGGCGTCGGCCGGCATCAAAACCTACGAAAGCGCGCAAGCGCTCCTTGATGCGGGCGCTGACAGAATCGGTACGTCAGCAGGTATCTCCATCATCGAAAGTGCCCCCAAAAGCTAAAAAGAGGCCAAATGTAGCGGCGCGATGTCCAAGGTATTTTGTAAAGATAGAACCCGAGGCTCAAATCTGTAACCTCGGGTTCTATCTTTTATACTCTTCTTTTTTGCTTTTTCAGTCCTCAAAGCGCGATTGTGTCAATCCGCTTCAGCTCTTCCTCGGTGAAGGGCGCGGCATGAACGCACTTGAGGTTTTCTTTGATCTGTTCGGGCTTGGACGCGCCGATCAATACGCTCGTGACGGCCTTTTTCTGCAAAAGCCAGGAAAGCGCCATCTGCGCCAGGCTTTCGCCGCGCTCGCGTGCCAGATCGTTTAAGGCACGGATTTTTGCAAGGCGTTCTTCGGTGACCGAAGTCTCCTTCAAAAAGATGCCACTTGTTCTGATG
>JAFVXT010000158.1 GCA_017501005.1 Clostridia bacterium | reverse complement strand
GTATATCTGTCGGGTTCACGCTGTACGCCGACGTTCGCGAGATCAACGATTTCTGCTCTAAATCTGGCAACCTCTGGGGGTGTCTCATTAAAAACACTACAAAATTTCGCTTTTTTACGCTATTTATCTGTGTTTTTAATGAGACACCCCGATCATGAGTATTCCAAAATCAAAATCACGGGATCAAGTGTGCCGGCGGCACTGTCAAGGGTGAGTGTGCCGTTCTTATCTTCGAAGGAACAATCTTCGTACGTGCCGTCCTCTTGCAATTTTTTGATGCGCGCGATTTTACGGTCGGGTACGAGCGTGATCTCTTCGATCGGATCAAGACCGATATTGACAAACGCGCAGAAAAGGTTTCCGTCCTCTGTCAACGCCGCTTTCAGATAAACCTCGGCATCGTCGGGATAATAGACGGGTAGGTGGCCGCACTCGCACAGAATCTCGATAAGCTGCAGTTTTCTTGACTCGTTCAAAAAAGAAAAGGGTTCTACATGATTAAAAATCGCGCGAGGCGTGCCCGAAAAGACAACGCTTTGACCGCCCAAGGGATTCTCATAAACTGTCACACCCGGGAACAAGGGCAGTTCGGTTTTGCCGTCGGGGAACTCCATGACGGTAGATTTCACTTTAAGCTTTTCGCTCTTTGGGCGCAATTCGTGTAAGTTCATCATACAACTGCATTTTTCGCCGTTTGCAAAAATGCGTTCCGTAGCCGCACGGCGGTTTTCTGTGGGAATCGGCAGCACGTCCACGCCGAGCTGATCACCAAAACCGCGTGCGATGAGATTTTCGGCGGATTCGGCGGCAAGCAAGACCGTGCCGCTCAACATTTCGCGAATTTCTTCATCGGTAAAGTAAGAATCTCGCGCGCTGTCGAGGCAGACGGCACCGCCCTTTTTGCTCGAATAATAATGGGGCAAGCCGAGCCGTTCAAGCACGCAGGATGCCCAAGCATTATTTTCGGATACCATTTTGTACTGTGAAAAAGGCACTGTGGGAATGACCGCGCGATCAGGTAACGGAATGCGACAACCCTTGAAATCAAGCGTGGGATACAGGCGCGAAAGTTCGCGGTAAAAGCCCGCATACCGCGCGAGCTTTCGGCGATAGGCTTCCCCGCTTCTCGGCTCAAAGGCGGGTAAGCGCGTGATCCAATGCTTGCATCCCGAAGCACCCTCGAGAATAGTGAGTGTGAAATGAGTGTGCATGCTCGACGCGCTTGTGCTATAGCGGTTGTGCGGACAGGTATCGGTTTCGGCCAAAAAGCTGTCAACTCCGTTTTTCATCACGGCCATTTGCGTAGCCGCACGGGAAACAAAGCTTGACACACCGCGCGCACCGGCAGGGGTATAATTTCCGTTATTGATTCGGACAATGACGGGATTTCCTTCGCCCGCCAATACTTTGGCAATCTCCTCTGCGCCCTCGCAGAGATCGCCGCATGCGCAAAACGAGCCTTGCAAATGCGGATCGACTTCGTCGATTCCCTCTCGCATGGCTTTAGCCGCACCGACAAGCGAATCAACGACGGATTCGTAATAGGCTTTCATGGTACGCTCGCCCTCCGCTGACTTTTCTTCAAGGAGCGCGGCAAGCGTTTCGCGGTCAATCTCGCGTCCAAGCCGCTGCCCGATCGCGCGCAAATGCAAGGGACACGCACAACCGCGCGTTGCGCGATGTGCAATCAGACGAAAATCGTCGTCCACCATGATAGAGTTCGGCGCATAGGAGGCCAAGGTTTTCATGGATTCTTTGATATAATGACGGAAGTCTTCATCATAAGGACAAGTGGTAAACGTCTCACGGCCGTCAGTCAACCCGACGAGCGACTGATACGGCGCACGCTGGCGCAAACGACCGCCGTGGCCGATGGTGGCCTGCACAAGAATGCCGCATTTAAGCCCTCGCTCGGCAAGCTTATCCGAGAAGACCTTGAATTTTTCACCTGCAATTTTCGCTTTATCGATAACGGGATCACCTTCGGGTGTCAGCGGAACAAAGAAAAGAGCTTCTGTGGCGATGCCGTCTTTATACTGCCTTTCAATATCGTTGCAGATTTCATCGACGTGCGCAAGATTAAGAGGCATGATGGAATAAAGATGCATAATGATTCTCTCCTTTTTAAATTGTTAAATCACTAATCCGCCGTTCACGGAAAGAATCTGTCCCGTGATGAAGTTCCCGCCGTCACCTGCAAGGAAGGCAACCGACGCGGCCACCTCTTCGGGCGTACCGATGCGGCCGAGCGGCGTTTCGTCGGCAAGAGCGGAAAGATCCTCTTCGGTCAGGTGCGCGCGGTTCATATCGGTATCAATGACACCGGGAGACACACAGTTGACAGTGATGCCAGAAGGGCCAAGCTCTTTGGCAAGTGCCTCGGTCAAGCCGATCACGGCCGCCTTGGAGGCCGAATAATGCACCTCGCACGAAGCACCGACCTCGCCCCACATCGAGGTAATATTGATGATTCTTCCCTGCTTTTCGCGGATCATGGAGGGGAGAACGGCACGGATATAGTAAAAATAGCCGTCGAGGTTGACCGCCATCATATCGCGCCAAGCCTCGTCTGAAATATCAGTTACTAACGCAAATTCGGATTTGGCCGCGCAGTTGACGAGAATATCAATGCGCCCAAATTTTTCTTCGGCTGCTTTGACGGCACGATTCACCTCCGACGACACGCGCGAATCGGCACGAATGGCCAGGGCACCGAGCTTTTCTGCAAGCTCTTTTGCTTTTTCCTCGCTATGCAGATAGGTGAACGCGACGTTTGCGCCTTCTTTGGCAAGCCTTTCGCAAATAGCACGGCCAATGCCGCGTGAGCCGCCGTTAATAAGTACTGTTTTTTTCATATCCTTTGATTCTTTCCTAAAAGTATAAGGTCATTCTTTTTCTCCATTATAACATACAATTTTCTCCTTTGCAAGCAAAGTGGAAACGAAATTTTTTCGCAAGCTGTAAACTGCTCAAAATTCTTGATATGCAAAGAAAAAACACACAAATGCGATTCTCGTAAAAAAAGAAAAGTATTTTTCGAAAAAGACTTGCTTTTTCGAAAAATATGTGCTATAATACCAATGTTGCACCCGGGGGTGTAGTTCAGTTGGTAGAACGGCGGTCTCCAAAACCGCATGTCTAGGGTTCGAGTCCTTACGCCCCCGCCAAAACAAGAAGATCGGTACGCTATGTGTACCGATCTTCTTGTTTTAATGGGTGGAAGGACGAGAAGGGGAAACGGTGGTGAATGACAGTCCGGGGGACTGTCAGAGCCGTGGAAGACCGAGCGCGTAGGTCGCGCGAGAATCGAGTCCT
>JAFVXT010000157.1 GCA_017501005.1 Clostridia bacterium | reverse complement strand
CGTTGCGGTCAACGCCTTATCCTTGATCTGCGTATTCGTATATTCCATGCCCCATTCGGAAAGAAGATCTTCTAAAACGGGAAGCTCAACGAACGGATCCTTCAAAACGAAGAGCGCACCGAACCTGTCAAGGAATCGGTCGATCTTCTCGGTGGGCGAGCGGTAATAAAGATAATCTCCTGCCGACGTCTCCTTTTGCGCACCTTCATAAAGAGAAATATCTGCCGCATAATCGCGCGTCGGGCCGTCCATAATCAGCAAAATACAATTTTCGGGAATCTCCTCGCGGTCAAGGTCAATAAAAACCAGATCCGCATTCAATTTATCAGGGAGCATTCGGTAAAAGGCTCTCTTCTTGGCAACCTCGGGCGCATCTTCACCGTGTCCGTAGCTGATGCAAATCACGGGCTTTTCGACCGAAACAAGAGAAAGAATCGACGTGACGATATCATATTCGCCCGCATAGGAGTAAAATTCGGTTCCCGTACTGGCCGTGCGCCAAAAAGAATCGGCAGTTGAGATTCTGTAGCCGTTTTCTGCCGAAACGATCACCGAATCCCAATTCAAAACCGAAGCAGAGGTGGTTTTATACTGCTGAACGGCGCCCGGATTACGAACGATATCAACCGTTTTGACCTTGATCTTATCGTTCAGAAGCGACATGTCCACAGCCATGTAGTAAACAACTCTTGTCGCCTCGTTTTCCATAAGAACGTCGGGGTCTGCGCAAAAAGTAATCGTCACCTCATCCTTGATGGCCTTGATTTCCTTTTGAAAGGGGGCACTCATGGTATAAAGCGGCTCGCGCGTCAAATCGATCTGCACGTGGTTTTTCTGCAAGAGGTAAGTCAAGAACAGATTGCCGACAAGCGTCGCCAGAAGAACCAATGCGGTCACCGTGAAAAACACGGTGCGCCGTCCCCATCTTTGTGTCATCATGCGCTTTTATGTGTTCCTTTCGTCATTTTAAAAGAAGTTATGCACGCTTTCTTTTCAGAAGCAGGACGGCACCGACAAGCGTGACGGCAAGCGGCACCCACAGAATCAGTATACGTGCATAGCGGTTGCTCTCCGCAATAGTCAGATTCTCAAGAAGCGTGCTTTCAAAAACAAGCGTGGTTGCCCCCTTGGGGGTTTTTGCTTCTTCGGTATATTCGAGCAACGAGTAGAAGAAGTCGCGGTTTGCGCGTTGGTCACTTTGCAGAATATCCTGTGCCGTCATGAACATGCCGCTGAAAAGTGCCACGCTGCCACCGTTCTTTTGTGAAGATAGCGCGGCAAAGGGATACGCCCCCTCCTCGCCCACGGCTTTGCCGTTTTCATAGGGCACGGAAAGATTCCCTGCGTAAAGTAAAGGTTGCACAGAAAATCCCTTGTCGTTTTTCTCCTGCAAGGTTAAGGGAGAAACTTCCTTGGCGATCAGGCGGGACGAAGAGACCTCTCCAACCAACGCTTCGATCCTATCAGCGGCATCGCCCGAAGCATAAGTGGGCATCAGGGTATAGCCGTCAATGGAAACCGCGTCTTTTTCATCGGCACGCAACACCGTGCCGTTCTTCATGGAAAGGCCGTAGGTATGCAAAAAGCCCGAAAGATTGTCAAGGCCGCGCACGTACGGATCAAGGAAAAGCTGGAAAGTGCCGCCCTTCCGGATAAATTCCTCCAAGCGGTCAATATCCGTGTGCAAGCCGCTATCCTCCGCCGCTTTTTCAAAATCGTAAAGAGGATTCATGCAAACCAGCACGCTCGCGCGCTCGTCGAGCACACTCTCCTCACGGGAGAGATCGATCGTGCGCATTTCATAGCCAGCGCACACGAAAAGCTGCGCATACGCCGAGGAGATCTGCTCGCCGTGGCCCGTGGTGAAATAAACAATCGGCCGCACATCGTCAAGCACGTAGCGAATACCCGATGCCATGAATTCTTCGCCGTTATACGCGGTAATTCTTTGCTCGGACGTCAGAAAGAAGAAGTCTGACATACGGAAAACCGTAAAGCGATCACCCGACGAAAAGATTACGGTATCGCGCGTGATATTCTGCTCACCGATCTTATTGCCGTCCGAATCGTAAACCTCCTTGAATCGGTTGACCTCTTGCGGTTCAAGATAGATATTGATGTTTTTTATGTTAATAAAAGCGTACTTTTCTTTATACTGGCAGGCGGTCTGCCAGACGAGATTATAGACGATATCGTTTCGGAGGTCGTCTTCTTCCATGCAGAAAATGACGTCTACCTTTTTGTCTTTTTCGTTTTCAAAGTAGGACGCGGCGACACCTTCTGCACGGTGCTCATACTGCGGCGCAACGTACACGTACCAGCCGTAGAACTCGGTCAAGGCAAAGACAATGACGTTGAGCACAACGAGTAGTGCGATAAACGCCGCCGTGAGCGAGGCGGCGTGCAGGTGCCGACCGATGCGTCCTTCTGTTTTGTGTTGATTCATGCCGTGCATCCTTTCTCAATTCCAACGGCGTTTGGCGAAAACGCGTACGGTAAGGAAGAGGAAGGCCGCACTGACCGAAAGGTAATAAACAAGCGACGCCACGTCAAAGATGCCCTGCAGAAAGTTCTGGTAGCGCGCGAAGATCGAAATGCCGCTCAACACAAAGCGCACCGGATAAAAGGGAATAATGGCATTCAGAAAGCTGATGGCGAGAAACACAAGAAGGATCCCCACCGTGCCAACAGCCGAAGCCAATTGGTTTTCGGTGATGGATGACACAAACACACCCACGGCAATGAACGCCATGCCCACAAGAAGCAGTGCCACCAGATTGCCAAGCAAAATAGCCGTATCAACGACGGCATATCTGTATAAAATCAAAAAGGAAAGTGAAGACACGCACGTCACGCCGAAAAACATAGTATACGCCGCAAAAAATTTGGCCAAGACCATGGAAGTCAAGGAGATCGGTGCTGTCAAAAGAAGCTGCTCGGTTTTTTGTTTACGCTCCTCGCTGAAGGACTTCATGGTCAAGAGCGGCAAAAGAATCGCGTCCATGAAAAGCATGACCGTAAAATAAGTTGTCACGTCACCCGACATCGAATAAAGTGTGCTGTAGCTGAACACAGCGCCGCTGATCAGAAAATAGACGGCAAGAAAAAGATATCCGATCGGAGTTGTGAAATAAGCGCGCATTTCGCGCAGATAAATGGCTCTCATACAGTGCAAACCTCTCTCTTATTCTGCTTTCGGCGATTTGTTTTTACGCGTATCTGCTTTGGTCGCGCTTTTATCACTCTTATTGATCAATCGAACGAAGATGCTTTCAAGATCCTCGCCAATCGGCGCGAGTCCGACAAGCGGCCAACGGTTATCGGCGCAGGCAAAGAAGATGGTCTTTCTGACGTCAACACCCTTTTCTGCATCGATCTCGTAAACATTTGTTTCACTCTCCTGTGAGGAAGAAACCATTTCGACACGCTTGACTCCGCTTTTATTGCGAAGGAACGAAAGAACCTCCTTGGACGGTCCTACGATCTCCGCACGGAAACAGCGCTCCTCGTCAAGGGTGCGTGTCATATCCTCGGTGCGCTCATTGGCGACGATCTTACCGCGGTTGATCACGATCACGCGGCGGCAAACGGCTTGTACCTCGGACAAAATGTGTGTACTGAGAAGAACGGTATGTTTTTTGGAAAGCGCGCGCAAAAGACTGCGGATCTCAATGATCTGCTTGGGATCAAGACCGACCGTTGGCTCGTCAAAAATCAGAATCGGCGGATCCCCCACAAGTGCTTCGGCAATCCCCACGCGCTGACGGTAGCCCTTGGAGAGATGCGAGATCAGGCGCGAACGCACGTCGGTGATCTGCGTCAGGCGCATGATCTCCTCAAGATGCTTCTTTTTATTGAGCGTGCAGCCCTTCAGGGAATAAACGAAGGAAAGATACTCGTCCACCGTCATTTCGGGATAAAGCGGAGGCTGCTCAGGCAAATAACCGATCTTACGGCGCACGTCGATCGGCGAGCCGACCGCGTCAATGCCGTCAACGAGAATCCGCCCGGACGTTGCGGCAAGATAACCCGTCAGAATATTCATCGCCGTACTTTTTCCCGCGCCGTTCGGTCCAAGCAGACCGACGATCTCTCCTGCTTCAATTTTAAATGATACGTCGTCAAGCGCGAAATGCGTCCCGTATCTTTTCACAACGTTTTGAAATTCAATCATGTCTTTCAATGCCGCAAAAGGGCACCTTTCATAAAATAGTTCTTTCTCTTTTCATCAATGAACCGTTACGTATCAAAAAGAAATGCGTACTGTTCATATTTACTTATTATACACTATATTTTTGAACGTATAATGAACACACGGGCACTTCGTGCCATTTCTTCGTGTTCTTTGCGTGAATTTTTTCATTTTTTCATTCTTATACCCCCCCAAACCACACCTCCCGCAGTATGCGCGCACGCTCTTCACGGTAGAGGTCTATGGCATTCAGGCATTGTATATCCAAAGCGCAAAGCCGCTCGAACATAAAGACTGCCAGCGTTTTGTTGGCGGTAAAGGCACGAAAGAGCGCAATCGCGCCGCTTTTATCACTGATATGTAAAGTATAGTAAGCATCATTGTCCTTCTGTGCGTTCGAATACCAATGCAGAAAACGTTCTGAAAACAGACAAATGCAGCTTCCACCCGTCACCGCACATTCCCGACGCTCCAGACGAACGCCGATCTTTTCTTTTCGATTGCGGTCAAGAACAATAAAAGCGCTCTCCGATTCGTGAAAACGGTGTTTGCGGCCGTTTGAGCGGTAAATCTTTACAGAAAGTTCCTCGTTTTCTTCAAAGAGAACACACTGCGCCCCTTCCGAAAGCTGAAACGGAAAGCGGCGCCGATACAGACTCATCTCCTTCTCTTTATCTTCAAAAGAAGCGTTTGCCGGGGTTCCTATCATAAATCTTTCCTCCAAATCATTCTAATCATGGCCGTATGAAGCGGCGAAACCATTATACATGATAAAGAAAAAAGTATGCGTTGCAAAAAAGAGGCTTTTTTCGTCCACATTTTG
>JAFVXT010000156.1 GCA_017501005.1 Clostridia bacterium | reverse complement strand
GAGCGAAGCATAGCAAGAATACCGATGTATCAAGCACTCAATACCATTAAAATTGATACCAACGCCAAAACCGTGGCTATGATTGCCAATGAGATAAAGCTGTTGTAATACCGTCAAATTCCAATTTGTCGGGCAGAAGCACAAAAAAATCAGACACCTTTTGTTCGTTTTTACCCCTGTTTAGACACCTTTTCACCCGTTTAAGGCAACAAAAAAGGAACTTTTGTCTACCAAAAGCTCCTTTTTTGTTTATCCAAGCCGCAGGCAGCAAGCCTTCGGCTTGGCATCTCATCACCGCGCGAAGCGAGGTGTATATCACTCATCACGCTCGGGCGTGCATTTTCCTGCGGAATTGATGATATACAAGGCTTACGCCTTGATTTATTTGCGAAAGTATGGTATAATTCCTTACAGAACACATACTCACATTCTACACCACACGGCGAACACTTCGAAAAAAGGGGAAATTCATTGATGAAACATACCGTTTTTGAAAAAGCCAAGAAGAACTTCGGCTTTGGCTGCATGCGTCTTCCCATGAAGGACGGCGAGGTCGATCACGAAGCATTTTGCGAGATGGTTGATGCCTTTCTCGGTGCGGGCTTCAATTATTTTGATACGGCGCACGGCTATATCGGCGGCAAAAGCGAGACCGCCATCAAGGCCGCGCTGACCTCACGCTATCCGCGCGAAAGCTACGTACTGACGAACAAGCTATCCACCTTTCATTTTGAAAAGCAAGAAGAGATCCGTCCGCTTTTCGAACAGCAGCTCAAAGCATGCGGCGTTGACTATTTTGATCTTTATCTGATGCACGCGCAGAACAAGGAGCTTTTTGAAAAATACAAAAAATGCCGTGCCTACGAGACCGCACTCGAATTCCTCCGTGAGGGCAAAATCAAGCATTTCGGCATCTCTTTTCACGATAAAGCCGAGATTCTTGAAGAGATTCTGACCGCTTATCCGCAAATTGAAGCCGTGCAAATTCAATTCAACTACGTGGACTATGAAGATGCCGCCGTTGATTCCCGAAGAGTTTACGAGGTTTGCCGCAAATTCGGCAAGCCGATCATCGTGATGGAACCCGTCAAGGGCGGTAATCTTGTCAAGCTGCCCACATTGGCGCAGGAAATCTTCAACGCGCTGAAGGGCGGCTCTGCCGCCTCCTATGCCATTCGTTATGCTGCAGGCTTTGATGGCGTTGCCATGGTCCTTTCGGGCATGGGCAATATGGACATGATGCAGGACAATCTTTCCTACATGCAAAGCTTCTCTCCCCTCTCCGAAAAGGAGCATGAGGCCGTACGACGCGTTTGCAAGATTTTGCGTTCGCAAGACACCGTTCCCTGCACGGCCTGCGCTTATTGCACAGAGGTTTGTCCGCAAAAAATTCCGATTCCCCACTTTTTCTCCTGTCTGAACAGTAAAAGAGTGTTCAAGGATTGGAGTGCGGATTTTTACTACGACATTCACAAATCACACGGCGGTGCTGCCGACTCGTGCATCTCTTGCGGACAATGTGAAAATATTTGCCCTCAACACTTGCCCATTCGCAAGTTGCTCAAAGAGGTTACCGAGGAATTTGAAAAGAAAAAGTAAGTCTTCCCCAATTAGTAAAGGGGGTGTCTCATTAAAAACACAGATAAATAGCGTAAAAAAGCGAAATTTTGTAGTATTTTTAATGAGATACCCCCTGGAGGTTGCCAGATTTAGAGCAGAAATCGTTGATCTCGCGAACGTCGGCGTACAGCGTGAACTCGACAGAAATACGGACGAAAAGTTTTGTAGGTTCACGCCTGAAACATTCGCCCAAGCGAATGTTTCGCAAGCTTTATCAGAGTCATGGTACGACAGAGCGCGAGAGCGACGATAATGATTG
>JAFVXT010000155.1 GCA_017501005.1 Clostridia bacterium | reverse complement strand
TCGGCACAGATCAGATAAGCCGTACTGCCGTTCACCACGATATCGCCGAGCACCTCGCGCGTGATGCCGAGCGAAAGCAGTGCACCCAGATAATCGCGGTGGGAAAGCACGGCGCCTGCCTTGTTCCCGATCTTCAAAACGCGCAGGGGCTGATTTTCGTCCGAAAAAGCATCTTCCTTTTCCATATAGGGCGGCAAGAATAAGCAGATCTTACGCTCGGCCCCGTCATAACCGCCGTCAAAAAAGTGAGGGATTCCCGAAAAGGCAAGCTCCTTTTGCAGAAGGGCGGCGTCGGCGGGCGAAAGAAAACGCGTGGCAGTGGGCCGCCAATACTTTTCTGCCTCGGCGGCTTTGTCATATGCGCGCTTAACGAGCAGCTTTTCTTCATCTGTCACGGCCGTCTCTCCTTTCGTTTCGCGTTTTCGCATCGGGGTAGTCCTTTGATCATTATTGTAGCATTTTTGCCCTTCCGTGTCAAGCGTTTTATACGCGTTTGAGGGTCGGTGCGCATATACTGATCTTGGGGGAATCTTCCCTCGAAAGACAATTTGATTCTTGGAGGAATTATGGCAACCTTTTACAACCAGGCAACGCTTTCCTATCTCGGAAGAGACGTTGTTTCCAATATCACAACAGGCGAGATCACCGAAGCCCTGACCGCCACGAAAACCGCCGTGACCGACACCTACGGCGCAGGCGACGAGATCACCTACGTTGTCTCGCTTGTCAATACGGGCGTGACCTCGCTTGACGGCCTGACACTCACAGACGATCTCGGTGCATATGAATCGGGCATGCAAACGCTTGTGCCGCTCACTTACGTGGACGGCTCGCTCCTTTATTTCATCAACGGCATTTTGCAGCCCACCCCGACCGTCACGGCAGGTGATACGCTCACCGTCACGGGTGTGAGCGTTCCCGCCTCGGGCAATACGGCAATCGTCTATCAGGCGCGCGTGAATGCCTTCGCACCGCTCTCCGACGGCAGCACGGTCACGAACGAGGTCACAGTCAGCGGCGCTTCATTGACCGCGCCCGTCACGGCCGACGAAACTGTTGCAGTCAGAAGCGAGGCCTCGCTTTCCATCACCAAATCGCTTACGCCGACAAGCGTCACGAACAACGGCCGCATCACCTATACCTTCGTTTTGCAGAATACGGGCAACCGCGAGGTGGTGGCCACCGACGATGCGCTGGTCACCGATACCTTCGATCCCACACTTTCCGGATTGGCTGTTTCCTTTAACGGAATGACCTGGACGGAGGGTACAAACTACACCTATGACGAGACAACAGGCGCGTTTGCAACCTTGCCCGGCCAGATCACCATTCCCGCCGCCACCTATACGCAGGATCCCGCAACGGGCGCATGGAGCGTCACACCCGGCGTCAGCGTCGTCACGGTTTCGGGCAATATCTGACTGCGTTTCTTGCAAGTTCATCGGTTAGTCTGCTTTTAGCAAATAAAGAAAGGGCTGCCTCAAATGCAAAAATAAGCATTTGAGGCAGCCCCTTTTTTTATGGATAAATCAGTTGTTCTCCCAGTTGTGCCAGACGTTTTGCACGTCGTCGTCGTCCTCGAGCTTTTCGAGCAGAAGCTCCATCATTTTGATGTCCTCTTCGTCAGTCAAAGCGGTATACGAGGAGGGAACCTTTTCAAGCTCTGCCGACTGGATCGGGAAGCCTGCATCCTTGAGGGCATCGCGGACGGCCTCGAGATCGGCGGGCTCGGTATAGATTTCAAAGCAGCCGACCTCCTCGGAGAGCACGTCGGAGGCGCCTGCTTCCAGCGCGGTATCCATGAGTGCATCCTCGTCGATCT
>JAFVXT010000154.1 GCA_017501005.1 Clostridia bacterium | reverse complement strand
TTGCCCGCACAAATTCCTTTGGCGGAACGCGTGCTTGGCGGCGTTATTTCGCCGTCACGGTCTTTCGTGATCACTTCCCTTGAATAATTCGAATATCTGTCCGTATACACGGTCAGACAAGTGGTGCTGCCGCCAATGATGACGTTATACGCCGCGTCAATGCCGTCGGACGAGGCATAAACGGTATGCGTACCGCCCGCAAGCGTCACACTGCCCCGTTGCTTGCCCTTCGGCGAAAAATCGGTGCTTGAGGTCTTGATACCGTCGCCCTCTGTCGCGATCAGCGTCACCGCTCCTTCTGTCAGAGAAACGCTGTCGTTCCCCTTCAGCGCGTTATCCGTGCAAGCAACCAGCAAGGTCAGATTTTTGACTTGCAGATCGTCTTTTGTGTGAATGCCGTTATTGTGTCGGGATAGAACGGTAAGCTTGCCCTTGCCGCCAATCTCCAGATCTACCTCCGAGGAGATCGCGCCCGCACGAAGCGTTTCGTCCAAGGGGTCAACGGCCTCACGCTCATCATAGATATAATTATCATAGCCTTTTTTGGCCTTCAGCGCAACCTCTTCACCCGATAAAACAGTGATGGGGCTTTCCTCGTCCGAGATCATCGAAAAGCCGCGGAATTCCAGCTCGAATTTGTGTCCTTCGCCCACGTCGATCACGATATTGCCGCGGAATTTGCCCGAAATCACGTAGACAGTCTCGCGGTCAATCTTCGTGAAGGTCAGCGTCGAGCCTTCCAGCTTGTAAGCGCCCTTTGTGCCCATCAGGCACTCCAGGTCAAGATCCGCACTCTCACCGTCAAAATATCCGTCATACGCGCCAAGCTCTTCTATCGGCTCACCCACGCCCTCGGGCGTGATATCCTCTTCGGTCGCACTCGGTGCTTCCACCGTATCGGTCTCGCTTTCACTGCCCTTCTCCTCGGTTTTCAGCACGCTTTCCTTCCCGGTCGATTCCTCGGTTTTCTCCGATTTCGGCGAAGCGCACGCGCAAAGAAGCAAAAGCAAGGAAAGAACAAGTGCCGTCATTTTGATTTTCATCGTATTCTTCCTCTTGATCAAAGCTCGGTTGCGCCGTTTTCTTGTTTGGAAACCATAACCTCAAGATTGCCGTTACGCGTACGGATCTGATCGATCATTTGCTTTTCACCGGCCGAATCGCGCAAGGTTACGTTGTACGTCAAGCGAAA
This sequence comes from Clostridia bacterium, assembly GCA_017501005.1. Classification (GTDB taxonomy): domain Bacteria; phylum Bacillota; class Clostridia; order Oscillospirales; family CAG-272; genus UBA1740. The sequence goes on along the minus strand of JAFVXT010000154.1, from coordinate 2,933 downwards.
CATACTGCCCATATTGGTGGTTTTGACCTTAATAAGCTCGCTCTCCTTGGTGAATTGCGCAAAAATATCGTCAAATGCGCCCGAATAGTCAAGATCCTCGGGAATGGTGATCTTGAGCGTTTTATAAATCGCTTCTCTTTTCTGACTTTTGCGCGCCAAAAAGCTATAGAACAAAAGTGCCGCCGTCATCATCAGCGTAAAGAGCGCGGCAAAGCCGAGATACCCCATGCCCGCGATCAAGCCGGCTCCCATGGCAAGAAAGATAGTAACGATCTCCTTGGCAGAGCCCGGTGCCGAACGAAAGCGTACCAAGCTGAAAGCGCCTGCAACAGCCACACCTGCACCGATGTTGCCATTGACCATCATGATCACAACGCAAACAACGGCAGGCAAAAGTGCCAGCGTCACAAGAAAGCTTTTGGTGTGTTGATTCTTCCACATGTAGGCAAGTGTGAGAATCACGCCAAGTGCAAGCGAAACCAAAAGACACAGAAGAAAATCGCCCACGCTGATGGTTTTGGTCAGCTCTGTATCAAAAAGTCCTTTAAAGATAGCATCCATTGATAGAAATCTCCTTTTTTTCGGTTGGATTTTGTGAATGGCATTTGGGAAAAATAAGCGTTTGATAAACGGTACCGTATTTTGAAAAGGGCATTTTATAAAGGCGCTCACGCGAGAGCAGCGCTGTCATCCAAAGCGGAATACCGCCTGCGCTTTTCAGCTCCATCAGAACCTGCCCCTTTGCGAGAAGAGGCGTTCCGTAAGCGGGGGAAGTCAGAAAAAGATCATCTTGCCTGCACAGAATGTTCTCGTCAAACGTTACGCGAAAATCGCCGCCCGTCCTTTCTTCATAGGCTTCGCGCTCGTATGAAAGAAAGACCTTCGGCTTGAGCGTTCCGTAAAAATCGATCACATAATCAATTTCACGGGATATTTGCGTATCGACGGGCGCAGAAATTTCTCGGCACACCCACCGCATAGCGTCCTGCTCGCAGAGCGGTATCCGACGCTTGTAGACCACGCCCTCGTATTTCTTTTTCAGTTCAACGAATACAGTGCTTTCCGACGTTGCTTGCGTATAGCTTCGTATGCGCAGCTTTTCTTTATATGTAGGCTTTTCAATCGACCGTCGGATCAGGCGGTAAGAGTCGGTATCGAAATAAAGATTTCTTACCGTTGTCCTGCCGTACTTTTCAAGCTCCATATACGGCAGCATCGCTCGGCATATGCGCTCTTTTTGTTCGATTGTCAGCATATATTTCAGCTCATATCGCTCAAATACCGTTCGAAGCACAGTGAAAAACTCCCTTCCCAACTCTTCTCTCAAAAGCCTTCTTCTTTTATTGTATCATACTTCATAGGAAAAATCAATAGTTCTCACGATTTGCTTGACAACGCAAGAAAAAACGTGTATACTGAGATAGACGAAAAAAATCGAAACGGCAGAGTCAAAACAATGAAAAAAACATGCTTTTATACGGAAATTGCTTATGTTTTAGGCCTTTTTCTTCTTGCGCTCGGAACCGCACTCATGGAACGTTCCGGCTTCGGTCTATCCATGGTGGTTGCCCCCGCTTACGTCTTACATCTCAAAATGTCCGCCTATCTTCCCTTCGTCAGCTTCGGAATGGCGAGTTATACCTTGCAGGCATTGCTTTTGGCCGTCATGATGCTTCTTCTGCGAAGGGCCAAGATCTCCTATCTTTTTTCTTTCGTCACCGCAGTCCTGTACGGCCTGATCCTCGACGCCGCGATCATGCTCTTCTCCTTCGTGCCCGTCTCAGACACGCTATGGCTCAAGGTCATCTTGTATGCGGTTGGACTGTGGATTTCGGGAATGGGGCTTTCTTTCCTTTTTCGCACGTATATTTCACCCGAAGCATACGATCTTTTCGTCAAAGAGATGTCGGCCGCTTGGAAAATACGCGTTGACAAATTCAAAACCTGCTATGACTGCGCAAGCTGCCTCATTGCCATTTTGCTTTCTCTCCTCTTTTTTGGCTTTCCGCCCCTGCGCGGTATCGGCATCGGCACGGTCATCTGTGCACTCTTGAACGGCACGCTGATCCGCCTCTGGTCGGTCTTCTTCGAAAAAAGATTGAACTTTCAAGATGCCTTCCCAAAATTAAAACGCTATTTTCAACTGTAAAAAGAGTCCCATTTCTCGCACGAACAAAAAAAGGCACCCTAACTGCTCTTCTCATCGAAACTGTTTGACAATATAAAAGACTAACGAATCATTTTTCGTTAGTCTTTCTTTTTGCTTTGCAAAACACACGGCTTTCATTTGAAAGTATAGTATACTATACTTTTGAAAGGTTTTCCACAAAGATTAACTTTTCGATACATTGAAATCTGACGGCTTATTTCAATTTCACCAATTTTGCCGTATTGGCGATAACGATAAGAGAGCTGTCCGCATCAAGTACCTGCTCGGGATTGATAGTCACGTTGACATTCTCGCCCTTCTTGATGGCGACGATATTGAAGCCGTATTTTTTCCGAAGATTTAATTCAATCAGATTTTTACCGCACCACTCATCCTTCACGTCAATCTCCACCATAGACACATCCCTTGAAAGAGATATCATATCAATAAAGCCCGAGCTGAGCAAATTCTTGGCAAGGCGGATGCCCGATTCGTTTTCGGGAAAGACCACCTGATCCGCCCCTACACGAAGCAATATCTTTCGCTGCATCTCGTTGGCGCATTTTACGATGACGGTCTTGACACCTGCCTCCTTGCAAAGCGTGATAGCCATCACGCTCGCTTCAAGATTGCTCGCCATACAAATGATAACGGTATCAATATTACCGATCCCAAGACGAGAGATAACCTCCGCATCGGTCACGTCGGCACATTTACACACGGGTAGATATGACGCCGCATTGTTGACGATTCTTTCCTCGGTATCGACAGCGATAACCTCCAT
>JAFVXT010000153.1 GCA_017501005.1 Clostridia bacterium | reverse complement strand
TGTTGAAAGAACCGACACGGAGTCGAACCCTTTTTCAGTCCCGTAAGGGTGAAAAAGGGCGAACGAGGAGCTTGCCGACGCGCACGCGTTTCGGCAATCGGACGGAGGGGATTGCCCGCACCCGTCACACGCATAGCGCCGTACACGTAGGAACGGCCGGAAAGCGGGTCGCGGATCGCACCGCCGATACAGGTGGCCGCACCGCCGAACGGCTCGATCTCGGTCGGGTGGTTGTGCGTTTCATTTTTGAAGAGCAAAAGCCAGGGCTCGCTCTTGCCGTCCACGGTCACGTCGATTTTGACCGTGCAGGCGTTGATCTCCTCGGATTCGTCGAGCTTGTCAAGAAGGCCGCGCTTTTTGAGCACGCGGGTGGCAATGGTCGCCACGTCCATCAGATTGATCGGCTTATGCTCGCGGCCGACCTCGCGGCGTGCAGAGAGATAGCTTTTCCATGCCGCACGGAGCGTATCGTCCTCAAAGGTCACCTCGTCGATCAAGGTGAGGAAGGTGGTGTGACGGCAGTGGTCGGACCAATAGGTATCGATCATGCGAAGCTCGGTCACGGTCGGATCGCGGCCTTCTTCGCGGAAATATGCCTGACAGAAGGCAAGGTCGTCCTCGTCCATGGCAAAGCCCATCTTGGCGCAGAGCTCGGAAAGCCCCTTCGCATCCAAGGTGATGAAGCCGTCAAGCGTCGGCACGGATTCGGGAATCTCATAAGCCATTTCAAGCGAAGAAACGGTATCGAGCGAGGCCTCGCGTGCCTCCACGGGGTTGATCACGTGATGCTTGATGGCGGCAACGTCAGAGTCGGTCAAGCCCTCTCCGTACACGACGTACACGCGCGCGCTGCGCACGGCGGGACGCTCGCGCCGCGAAAGGATCTGAATGCACTGCGCGGCCGAATCGGCACGCTGGTCAAACTGACCGGGCAGATATTCAACGGCAAACACAGCCCCGCCCTCGGCATCAAGCGCTTCATAGGTCAGATCAAGCTGCGGCTCGGAAAGAACGGTGCGGACAGCCTGTGCAAAGAGCGCCTCGTCAACGCCCTCCACGTCGTAGCGGTTGAGCAGGCGAATGCGCGTTACGCGCGAAAGGCCGAGTAAGGTTCTGGCCTCTTCAAGCAAGGCGTGCGCTTCGTGTGCCAGCTCTTCTTTCTTTTCAACAAAAATGCGGTAAACCATGGTTCCTCCTTATTGTTCCAGCGCGGCAAGTGCGCGCGCACCGATATCGCGGCGGCAGTATGCGCCCTCGAAATGAATCTTTTCACATGCTTCGTAAGATGCGGCAACAGCCTCGCAAAGCGTTTCTCTGACCGTGGTTACGCCAAGCACGCGGCCGCCCGAGGTCAGAAGTCTTTCGCCGTCCGTCTTGGCACCCGCGACGTAAAGGATGCCGTCAAAATCGGCATCGCACGTGATCTCAAAGCCTGTTTCGTACTTCGAGGGATAGCCGTTTGATGCCAGCACCACGCAGCAAGCCGCACCCGAAGAGAATCTGACGTCCTCTTCCTTCAGCGTGCCGTTCGCGCATGCCTGCATGACCGTGAAGAGGTCGCTTTCAAGCAGCGGCAGCACCACCTGCGTTTCGGGATCGCCGAAGCGGCAGTTGTATTCGATCACGCGCGGACCGTTTTTGGTCAGCATCAAGCCGAAATAAAGACAGCCGCGGAACTCTCTTCCCTCCTCCTTCATGGCACGCACGGTGGGCAGAAAAATCTCCTGCATACAGCGCTCTGCCACGTCGGCGGTATAATAGGGGTTCGGGGCAACCGTACCCATGCCGCCCGTATTCGGGCCGCGGTCGCCGTCATAGATGCGCTTGTGGTCCATCGAGGAGATCATGGGCACCACGCGTGTGCCGTCGGTAAAGGAGAGCACCGACACCTCGGGCCCCTCTAAAAATTCCTCAATGACGATGTTCGCGCCGCTTTCACCGAAGATCTTATCCTCCATGATCGAACGGACGGCGAGGACGGCCGCTTCGCGCTCCTCTGCGATGATGACACCCTTGCCAAGGGCAAGGCCGTCTGCCTTGATGACTGTCGGATAAGAGGCTTTTTCAAGATAGGCAAGCGCGTCCTCGGGCTTCGTGAAGACCTCGTAAGCGGCGGTCGGAATGCCGTATTTCTTCATGAGATTCTTGGAAAAGACCTTACTGCCCTCAATGATGGCGGCATTTTTGTTCGGGCCGAAGCAGGGCACGCCGATTGCCTGCAATGCGTCAACCGCACCGAGAACCAACGGATCGTCGGGTGCGACCACCGCAAAATCGATTTTTTCACGGCGCGCAAAATCCACGATTTTATCGATATCCTTCGCACCGATGGCCACGCATTCGGCATCGGCGGCGATACCGCCGTTACCGGGCAGCGCATAGATCTTGCCGACCTCTGCGCTCTTTTTCAGGGCTTTGATGATGGCATGCTCTCTGCCGCCGCCGCCCACAACCATAATTTTTTTCATTGTCGTCTCCATTTTGCAAATATCGTTCGGACTTGCTTTTTTCTTAATGGTGGAAGAGTCTCATGCCCGTGAAGGCCATGGTCATGCCGAATTCATTGCAACGCTCGATCACGATATCGTCGCGGATCGAGCCGCCGGGCTCTGCCACAAAGGAAACGCCGCTCTTACGGCAACGCTTGATATTATCGTCAAACGGGAAGAAGGCGTCGGATGCGCAGGCAACGCCGTCGATCGACGCAAGATACGCTTCCTTTTCCTCGGCGGTCAGGGGTGCGGGCTGACGGGTGAAGTACTTCTGCCAGTTGCCCTCTGCCGTCACGTCCTCCTCGTTGCCGTTGATATAGCCGTCGATGACGTTATCGCGGTCGGGACGGCCCATGCCCTCGCGGAAAGGAAGATCAAGAACCTTCGGGTGGCGGCGCAGCTGCCAGGTATCTGCCTTACCGCCTGCCAATCTCGTGCAGTGAATGCGGGACTGCTGACCTGCACCCACGCCGATGGCCTGGCCGTCAACGGCAAAGCAGACCGAGTTCGACTGCGTGTATTTGAGCGTGATCAAAGCCACGGTCAGATCGCGCTTGGCCTCGGGGGTGAGCTCTTTATTGGCGGTCACGATGTTCGCAAAGACCTCGTCGGTCACACGGTAATCGTTTCTGCCCTGCTCGAAGGTGATGCCGTAGACCTGCTTGCGCTCGATGGGCGCGGGACGGTAAGCGGGATCGATTTCCACGATGTTGTAATTGCCCTTGCGCTTGCCGCGCAGAATGGCAAGTGCTTCCTCGGTATAGCCGGGGGCGATGATGCCGTCCGAAACCTCACGGGCAAGCAGGCGCGCGGTGGTTTCGTCGCAAACGTCGGAAAGTGCCACGAAATCGCCAAACGAGCACATACGGTCGGTGCCGCGTGCACGCGCGTAAGCGCAGGCGAGGAGCGAATCGTCAAGATTCTCGATATCGTCAACGAAGCAAGCGCGCTTCAGATCTGCGGGCAGCGGAATACCGACGGCGGCAGAGGTCGGGCTGACGTGCTTGAAGGAGGTAGCGGCGGGCAAGCCGAGCGCTTCCTTGAGCTCGGACACCAGCTGCCAGGCGTTCAATGCGTCAAGAAAATTGATATAACCGGGACGGCCGCAAAGCACCTTGATCGGCAGCTCTTCTCCGTTTTCCATCATGATGCGCGCGGGCTTCTGGTTCGGGTTACAACCGTATTTCAACTGAAATTCGTTCATGATCTTTGGTCCTTCTTTCTTCAAATTCTTTTGATTTTTCTCGTCTTTTCGCAGAAGCAGGCCTGCCGCGCACGGGCTCGGCAGACCTTCTTTGCTCTCTTATTTCGTATAGCGGTTGATCAGGCGGCGCTCATACGTGCCGTCCTTGAGATTGATATAGCGAACGTAAAGCGAAATGCGGTTGGCCTCGTTCAGGGAATTCCAAAGCATATCGGTCATTTCGTCAATACTGTCGGGAATGGCCACGCGCTCGGGCTCACCCGTGAAGGTGGGAATGGGCGTACCGTCGGTCAGATAGGTATGCAGAAAATGACCGAGGCCGGGCAATGCGGCATAAGAGAAGGTATAGCGGTTGCAGGCAGAGCCGTATTCGTCGGCACTCTTCAGAATGCTCATTTCGTAAGAGAAATCCTTGGCGGCGAAGGTCAGCATACCGCTGATACGGGGGGTGAAGTTGG
>JAFVXT010000152.1 GCA_017501005.1 Clostridia bacterium | reverse complement strand
GGAAAAAGGTGATCATACCGTCTGCAAGCAAAAGAACGGTGGGAAGTGCGCGCAAAACGACAATCCCGAGAATCGGCAGTGCGATCAAGGAAAGCACAAGAAAAAGTGCGCGAGGCTTTTCACTGTAGCGAACGTCGGCACGGTAGGTGAGTGCCGAGGGAATATAAAGAGGAACAGTTGTAAAATCAACGGCCTTTCTTTCGCGAAGCATTTCCGCGCGCGATTGGTAATATGATTTATCGGAATTGCCATTTTCTACCATATTATCGAGGTTTTCAGTGCTTTCCTGCGCAATTTCATTGGCTTTCTTTACTTCTTCAAGCAAAAAGCTTGCGGAGACGGGAGCTTTCTGTCCGCGATAAAAGATGAGCTTGGAAAGCGGTGAGGGCTTGCGCAAACGGCGGATCAGCGATCTTGTCATGTGGACATCTAATTCGGCAGCGGATTTTGCGCTTTCTTCGTCCTTACATTCGGCATGAAGTAAAGCCGAGATCAGCTTGCTGGATTGTGTTTTTTCCAGATACATCAAAACCGTGGCGATCATGGCGCCGATGATGAAGCAGATGACGATCTTCGGAATGAGAGTATTTGTTGCGCCGAGTGAAAAATTGTTGTAGCGACTGAGATCAAGGCAAAGGTAACGGTGATACAGATAATCACCTATTTCGGCGAACAGTTCTTTGAGTTCGGATAGGCTCATGCGTAGTTCCTTTCAATTTTATCAATGCAAATCGCATCACGCGAGATCGTTGAAATCCTTACCACAAATTCGGGTCAGCAAGGCTTCAAGATCCTGATTGTCCTCAAAATAAAGCGTGATGCTCTTTCTTTGTCCTTTGTTGGCGATTTTCACGCGTCGGCCAAGCTCGCGCATCATTCTTTTTTCAAGTTCTGCAACGTAATCGATCTTGACTTCGGGCGCAGCTGTCTCTTCTTTTTCTTCTTCTGCCGCGGCAAGGGCGAGTCTGCGCGCATAGCGGCGCACCTCATCCTCGGTCACACGAACCGACCATTGCTGTTCTGCTGCTTTCGTGCCAAGCAAAATGCGGCTTTCAGCATTCGGCAGTCCGAGCAGGGCACGCGCATGGCCTGCGGTCAGGTTGCCTTGCTCGATCAACATGGAAAGCTCTTCAGGCAAATCGAGCAAACGCAAGGTATTGGCAATGGCACTGCGGCTCTTTCCAATTTTTTGAGCGATTTGCTCCTGTGTCATGTCATAGGTTTCGATCAGCTCACTATAGGCTTGTGCTTCTTCAAGCGGATTGAGGTTTTCTCTTTGCAAATTTTCAACCAACGCGATTTGAGCGGCCTCAAGCTCGTCGGCTTCGATCACAATGGCAGGAATTTCGCTTTGGCCTGCCATTTTTGATGCGCGCCAACGACGCTCGCCTGCAATGATCTGGTAGCGGTCCTCGCTGATTGCACGGACAATAATCGGTTGCAGCACACCGTGCGCACCAATCGATTCGGCAAGCTGAGCAAGCGCCTCGGTATCAAAGTTCTTTCGGGGCTGACCGGGTTTGGGATCAATCATGGAAATGCGAAGCATGGTTTTATTGCTGCTTTCAGAGAGATCATCGGAGATATCGTTGTCAAGAAAAATGGAATCAAGACCTTTTCCAAGGCCGAGCATTTTCTTTGCCATGGTGAATTTTCCTTTCAATATATAATATAAGTGTCGAAAAAATGAACTTTCGCGTATTTTTTATCGCATTAGCATCGGTTTTTGTATTTTTTGGAGAAAAGTATGTATTTTAAACTATATGCGAAGCATCAATTCTTTTGCAATGGCCATATATTGCAAAGCACTTTTTCCCGAAGGCTCATAATAGCAGATCGGCTCGCCGAAGCCGGGCGCCTCGGAGAGCTTAACACTACGGGTGATCGGCACCTTGAACAGCTTATCGCCGTAATACTTTTTCAGCTCGGCAACCACTTGTGTGGTGAGGATCAAACGGCCGTTATACATGGTCAAAAGGATGCCGGTGAGCTGCAGGGCGGGATTGTAAAGCTTTTTGATCTTTTTGACGCTGATCATCAGCTGTGAAAGGCCTTCAAGCGCATAATACTCACACTGCATGGGAATGATCATGCCGTCAGAGGCCACAAGCGCGTTGATCGTGAGCAACCCCAGGGTGGGCGGACAGTCAATGATGGTATAGTCGTATTGGTTTCTGACCGAAGCGAGCATCTTTTTCGCGCATGCTTCGCGGTTTTCAAGCGTTTGAAGCTCAAATTCTGCGCCTGCAAGCGAAATTGTGGACGGAATGATGGATAAATTCTTGAATTTTGTGGTAATAACGGTATCTTCGGTTGCCGCAGCACCGATCAAAGCATCGTAAACCGAGCTTTTGACTTGTTTTTTGCCGATTCCCACGCCACTTGTGGTGTTTCCCTGAGGGTCCATATCGACGAGCAGAACTTTTTTTCCGCGTTTTGCCAGACAAGCGGCAACATTTACTGCGGAAGTTGTTTTACCAACGCCGCCTTTTTGATTGGTAAAAGAGATTACAGCGCCCATCTTATTCTCCTTATCACAAAAAAGCCATCACAGGCTGATTTTCATCTTGAATTGATAGTTCTATTATATCATGCTTGCATTGGCTTGTCAACTGAAAGAAACAAAAAGTCAAAATAAAATCACAAAATTGTTTCACGTGAAACAATCATTGCATGAAAAACAAAGAAAATGTTTCACGTGAAACATTTTATCACACAATGACGTGCAATTGTTTCACGTGAAACATTTTACAGAGATAAAAAACAGGAAAGTAAAAGTGATTTTATTGACAATGAAGCCGAAATGTGATAGAATAAAGATACGGATAAAAAGGAGAATGTCATGGAAAACTGTATTGAAAAAATAGAGGTTGCGCCGTTGGCACAAGATGAAACACGCTTGATTTTTGTGCGTCACGGCCAAAGTCTTGGCAATATGAATCATTTGTTTCTTGGGCACACCGATCTTGATTTGAGTGACCTTGGCTATCGGCAAGCTGAGCTTGCTTGTCGATATATTTTTGATCACTATGAGGTGTCGCACGTCTATGCGAGTGATCTTTTGCGTGCATATCACACGGTAGAGCCGCTTGCGCGCAGACTCGGTTTGCCCCTGGAGGCTCGTCAGGGATTACGGGAAATTTTTGCGGGTGATTGGGAAGGCATGGCGTTCGATGATATTGACGCGCAATATCATGAGGGGTTTGGGGTTTGGTGTCATCATATTGGCAGCGCCGTTTGCACGAACGGTGAGAGCGTTGCTGCGTTGAAAAAAAGAATTATAACGGAAGCAGACTGTCTTGCCAAGCTTCATATGGGTAAGACGATTTGTCTGGGCTCTCATACTACGCCGATTCGCATGCTGGGAGCGTATTGGAAGGGCCTTTCGCTTGCAAGCGCCCACGAGCTGCCGTTTCCGACCAATGCTTCTATTTCTGTTGCGATTTATCAGAACGGCTCTTTTTCTCGTTGCGAGCTTTACAGCTTTGATGAATACATGGGAGAAATCAAAACAAAATTAAGTTTTTGATTTTCTCTTTGTTACAATTCGGTTATTTTCTTGACCTTTACTAAAAACACAAGCAAATATATGAACAAAAGATGAACAAGCCGTCCTGCTGTCGGGGCGGCTTGTTCATTTGGGAGAGTGTTGGTTGTGCCTTTTGACTTCCGTATCGAAAAGAAGCGTGCCGATCACGGTGAAGCCCAGCGAAAGGATCTGGCTCTCGATAAATTGGGAGCGCTGCAGCCGAAAGAGCGAGAGGTCGATGAGCTCTTGATGAATGGCATGTAAAATGAAGACGTTATAGAATATATGTATGATCAAACAGGATAAGAGGAGTGAGTATGCACGAGCTGATAAATCAAAAAGACGCTTCGCTTTCTTTTTACGCATAAAAATCTCCATGATTGAGAATATACGATATTTTGCAAAATCATACAATTCTCTTTTTTAAAAATATAGTTAAGAAACAATTCTTATATTATTAATGATTATAACATATTTCGACGATAAAAAGCAAGAAAATTCGACAATATTAAACTTGTAAATAATGGAATCTTTGGATTGATTATGCAATTATATGCAAGTTAAAGAGAATTTTCGGTTGAAAAAATGAGGAAAAGGGTTCTTTTTTCAAGATCGGCAAAATGTGGACGAAAAAAGCCTCTTTTTTGCAACGCATACTTTTTTCTTTATCATGTATAATGGTTTCGCCGCTTCATACGGCCATGATTAGAATGATTTGGAGGAAAGATTTATGATAGGAACCTCGGCAAACGCTTCTTTTGAAGATAAAGAGAAGGAGATGAGTCTGTATCGGCGCCGCTTTCCGTTTCAGCTTTCGGAAGGGGCGCAGTGTGTGCTCTTTGAAGAAAACGAGGAGCTTTCTGTAAAGATTTACCGCTCAAACGGCCGCAAGCACTCTTTTCACGAATCGGAGAGCGCTTTCATTGTTCTTGACCGCAATCGAAAAGAAAAGATCGGCGTTCGTCTGGAGCGTCGGGAATGCGCGGTGACGGGTGGAAGCTGCATTTGTCTGTTTTCAGAACGTTTTCTGCATTGGTATTCGAACGCACAGAAGGACAATGATGCTTATTATACTTTACATATCAGTGATAAAAGCGGCGCGATTGCGCTCTTTCGTGCCTTTACCGCCAACAAAACGGTGGCAGTCTTTATGTTCGAGCGGCTTTGCGCTTTGGATATACAATGCCTGAATGCCATAGACCTCTACCGTGAAGAGCGTGCGCGCATACTGCGGGAGGTGTGGTTTGGGGG
>JAFVXT010000014.1 GCA_017501005.1 Clostridia bacterium | reverse complement strand
TTTAAGCCGATCTTCAAAAGAAAATGGAGAACTGAAAAAAGATGGAACATAATAAACTGACTGACAGTATTGAATTTCCTAACCAAAAAATCGTTGGGCGCAACATGGAAAAAGAGATCAAAACCTCTTTCATTGAATATTCCATGAGCGTCATTACCAGCCGTGCGTTGCCTGACGTGCGCGACGGTATGAAGCCTGTTCACAGAAGAATCCTCTATGCAATGCATGAGGACCACATTACCTACGATAAGCCCTTTAAAAAGTCTGCAACCACAGTCGGTAACGTGCTTGGTCGATACCATCCGCACGGTGACGCCGCCGTTTATCAAACGATGGTTCGTATGGCGCAGAGCTTCTCGCTTCGTTATCCTTTGATTGAGGGTCACGGTAACTTCGGTAACGTTGACGGTGACGGCGCCACTGCTTACCGTTATACCGAGGCTCGTCTGGCAAAGCTTGCTGACGAAATGATGAGCGATATTGAAAAGAACGTTGTTGATTTCGTTCCGAACTTCGATAACAGCCGTAAGGAACCGACCGTATTGCCCTGCCGTTTTCCGAACCTTCTTGTCAACGGAAGCGTGGGTATTGCCGTCGGTATGGCAACCAATATTCCGCCTCATAACCTTTCAGAGGTCATTGACGGTACGATTTTCCGTATGGAAAACCCCGAATCGACGGTGGCTGAGCTTATGCAATATATCAAAGGCCCCGACTTCCCGACGTCGGCCTTGATTTACGGCTCGCGCGGTATGTACGATGCTTATTCGACCGGCCGCGGCCGTGTGATCGTCCGTGCAAGAGGAACCGTTGAAGAAAACCATCACAGAATTGTCTTTACCGAGATTCCTTATCAGGTTAACAAAAGTATGCTTGTCAAGAGCATGGCGGATTTGGTTAAGGATAAAAAGATTGAAGGTATCACCGATATTCGCGATGAATCCGGCCGTGCCGGTATGAGAATCGTTGTGGATTACCGCCGTGATGCCAACGGTGAAGTCATTCTCAATCAGCTTTATAAATATACGCAGCTCCAGGAGACCTGCGCTGTCAATATGCTGGCGCTTGTCAACGGTGAGCCGAAGATCCTGACTCTTCCCGAAATTCTTGACCATTATATTGCGCACCAGGAAGATATTGTCATTCGCCGCACTAAGTTTGAGCTTGAAAGAATGCTGCGTGAAATCCACATTTTCGAAGGCTATAAAATTGCCATCGATCATATTGATGCCATTATTGCCATCATTCGCGCCAGCCAATCGATTCCCGATGCCAAGGAGCAGCTGATTGCCAATTTTGAGCTTTCCGAGGTACAGGCACAGGCGATCGTTGAAATGACGCTCGGCCGTCTGTCCGGCATGGAAAGACAAAAGATTGAAGACCGTATCATGAAGCTGACCGAGCAGATTGCCGAGATGCGTGCGATTCTGGCTGACGAAGCACGTGTTAAACAGATCATTCGCGATGAGCTTCTGGAGATCAAGCGTAAGTTTGGCGACGACAGAAAGACCGAGCTGATCGAGGCAACCGATGAGATCGATATTGAGGATCTGATCGAACGCCATCAGTGCGTGATCACCATGTCGCATACAGGATATATCAAGAGACAGCCTGCATCGACCTACAATGCACAGAACCGCGGCGGTAAAGGCATTATCGGCATGACGACGAAGGAAGAGGATTTCGTTGAAACCGTCTTTATTGCCAACAGCCACGACCATTTGATGATGTTTACGAATACCGGTAAGGTGTATATGCGTAAGGTTTACCGCATTCCTGAGGCATCAAGAACCGCCAAGGGCTCAAATATCATCAATATTCTTGAGCTTAGTGAGAATGAATCGGTTACGGCAGTCATTGCGGTGTCTGAATTTACCGATGACCGTTATCTGACTATGGTTACCAAAAACGGTGTCATCAAGAGAACCTTGCTTTCCGAATACGAATATCAGCGTAAGGGCGGTAAGATTGCATTGACGCTTGATGAGGGTGACGAGCTTCTCTTCGTTCGTTGCACTGACGGTGAGTCGGATCTGATTCTGGCAACCGGCGGCGGTTATGCAGTCAGATTCACCGAGCAGAACGTCAGATGCGTTGGCCGTTTGGCACGCGGTGTTCGCGGTATTACGCTTGACAAGGACGACTGTGTGGTCGGTGTTGCGGTTGTTGAAGAAGGAAAACAATTGTTGACAATCACAGAGGGCGGCTACGGTAAGCGCAGTGATTTTGACGATTTCCGTTCGATGAAGAACCGTGGCGGTCACGGTGTTGTTTGCCACAATATCACAGATGATACGGGTAAGCTTGCGTCGATTGCTTCGGTATCCGAGAGTGATGACGTTATGATCATCACAGATAGCGGTACGATCATCAGAACTCCTGTTGATACAATCAGATACTGCTCGCGTACGGCACGCGGTGTCATTGTGATGCGCTTGAGCGGAGGTTCGTTTATCAAGACCTTTGCCCGCCTTGACCGTGAAGAAAAAATTGAAGAAGAAATCGCAGAGCATCCTGAAGTGAGCGTATCTTCTCCGATTTCTGCGAATGAAGAGCCACAGGAAATCACAGAAGAGCCGACAGACGATGAAAACAGCTCTGAAGAATGAAAGTAAATTGGTTTGGTAGCTGACAATGAAAAAACTGATTGCATTCTTTCTTTTGGTGATGCTTTTATTGAGCATCAGTGCTTGCTCGGAAAAAGGATATGGCCGTGAAGAAATTGTCAAAGCGGCGGAGCCTTTGCTGAAAGAAAGTCAAATTCTTAATGAGATTTATTTTGGTGAAGGGATCCCCGTTAAAGAAAACGGCCATAAGGTCGGTGTTTATCAGGAAGCTGATATTTCTTCGTTTGCTCAATACGGCTTGACTGATATTCCATCGATCCGTGCCAAAACCGCAGAGGTCTTTTCGGTATCCATGTGTGCATGGCTTGAAGGAAAAGCCTTCAATTCATTGAGTACGGGCATTTCGGTTGAAGGTGCGCGCTACTATGAAGATGCCGAGGATCGGATCATGGTCAGAACAACGGCAGAGGTTTATGTGGACGGCACGGTAACGTACGATCTTTCAACCTTGAAAATCGTGTCACAAAGGAAAAATATTGTTTACACAGAGCTGACGGCAACAGTGACAACACCGTCCGGCAAGCAAAGAAGCGATACCATCAAGCTTGATCTGATCAAAGAGCAGGATGGGTGGCGGCTTCATTCCCCCACGTACTTCGTGTATGACTAAAAAAGTTTATAAAAAAGGTTGATAAGGAGAAAAAACCATGTACTTTAAGGAAAAAGTAGTACAACTCCGCAAGGATGCGTCGATGACGCAGGAATTTTTCGCACAGGAGGTCGGTGTTTCCCGTCAAGCAGTTTATAAATGGGAAAAAGGTTTTTCCTATCCTGAAGCGGAAAAGCTGATTTTGATCGCCAAGCTTTTTGACGTGACCATCGATAGCTTGCTTGAAGATGATTTTGATCTTTTCAAGGTGCGCGGTTTGTCCCCCATCCCCACAAAGGTCAGCGGTTCTGCTGTCATTGTGGGTAAGAAAAAAGCGGCAAAAAAGAAAAAAGCCGCACCTAAAAAAGTTGAAGTGAAGGAAGAAGTAGCACCGATCGCAGAGCACTCACCTGTTATTGAAGAGATTACCGTTGCCGAGCAAAACGCTACGGTTGAAAAGGTCGAAAATGTGGGCTCTGTTGCTGAGAAGATCAGCAATGCAGATAAAAATGAAGCTGCACCCTTACATAGTGCACGTAAAGCCCCTGCGAAGAAGCCCCAGCAAAAGCAAAGCGGTCTTTTTGACGGCTTGAGAGGTATCTTTTCACGTAGAAAATAAGCCATTCTCTTTTCATAGTTTGTGATTCGTTTGATGGCAGTAGCATTTTTCTGCCTTTGAAATCCTGTGCGGGGCAGAATATTTCTGTCCCGCATTGTTTGTGAATATTAAAATTTTCCGTTTTTCGTATATGATACCATTTTTTCGTCTATACTTTGAACGGCGGCGGAAGGAGAGAAGGCGATTCATCGCAGCATTCGACGGAATGTTCTCTCTTCTGCCCACGTTTCAAGGATAGGATAGTGTGAAACTGTGCCTATGGATTTGCCGCTTGCGGCAGAATGGAGAAAACGATGGTTCTGAAGGGTTGCGAAAAACGAGTCATTCATGTCAAAAGTTCAAATAATCCATTATTTGAAGAGGCATACTTTTTTTTGAAGCATCAAAACGATACTTTGCTTCCGCCAACCGAGCTTTGGCGTGAAGCAGAAAAAATTGTGAATCAAAGTTTACTTGAGAACGTGCAAGGCGAAAAAAAGAAAGCGTCAAATCGCCTTTTTTATCTATTGTCTTTTACATGCGGTGCATTGACGGGTATTGGGGGTACCGTTTTTCTATTTTTTGTGTGAAGGACATACATAAAAAAAGCCGGCAAGAGAACTTGCCGCCGTTTGTCTGATTGTATATTTGGACAATGATCATATGAAGAAAGGAATTTTTATGGAAGAAACTAAAAATAAAATGAAAAAGAGTAATTCTTATCCGTCGTCCTCGCGCCGTACGGGTAAAAAATATGAAAAAAATACTGTTCAGAAAAATGAGATTTCTCAGAAGAATACCGAGAATCAATACAAAATGGGAGAAAACGCTCACAAGTCTGACCGTTCATTCAAATCATCAAGGAAAGCCGGCAGTCGAAAGCCGCATTCTAACGATATGATCGTAAAGGACGTTGATTTCATCATGGAAAAAGGTCAGAACGTGAAGAAGAAAAGTAAGAAAAGCGGCAAAAATACAGTTCTTGAGACAGAGCCCTACCGTGTGGCAAGAAATGCGCCTGCTTTGCGTGTTGTTTCACTTGGCGGACTTGGCGAGATCGGTAAAAATATCACGGCCATTGAATGCGGCGAAGATATTATTGTGATCGACTGCGGGGTTGCTTTTCCAGACGACGATATGCTGGGTGTGGATCTTGTCATTCCCGACGTTACTTATCTGTCCGATCATATTGACCGCGTGCGCGGTATTTTGCTGACGCACGGCCACGAAGATCATATTGGTACTTTGCCGTACGTACTGCGCACCTTGAACGTGCCGGTTTACGGCACAAGCCTGACCATGGGGATTCTTGAAAAGAAGCTGGAGGAACACCGCTTGCAAAAGAAGCCCATGCTGCGTGTTGTCAATGCAGGGGACGTAGTGACACTCGGTGCTTGCCGTGCTGAATTTGTGCACGTGAACCACTCGATTGCCGATGCTTGCGCCATTTCTCTTGAAACGCCTGCGGGTATTGTTTTCCATACGGGTGACTTTAAATTGGACGTTTCCCCGATCGATGGACAAATGATGGATATTGTGCGGATCGGTGAGATCGGCCGCCGCGGAGTGCTTCTCATGCTCGGTGAGTCGACAAACGCCGAACGTCCCGGCTATACACCCTCCGAGCGCAAGGTTGGCGGCTCGCTTGAAACCATTTTTTCCTCCAATCCGCAAAAACGCTTGGTAATTGCCACCTTTTCTTCAAACGTTCACCGCGTACAGCAGGTGATCGATGCGTCGGTACGGCACGGACGTAAGGTGGCGGTTGTCGGCCGCAGTATGCAAAACGTTATCGGAGCAGCGGTTGAACTGAATTATATGAACGTACCAGACGGTGTTTTGATCGACATTACGGAAATCAAGCGTTACCGTCCCGAGCAGATCACGCTCATCACAACGGGAAGCCAGGGAGAGCCGATGTCAGCCCTTTACCGCATGGCATTTTCCGAGCATGACCGCGTTAAGCTCGGTACCGATGATCTTGTGGTGCTTTCTTCAAGTGCCATTCCCGGAAATGAAAAATTTGTCGGCAAGGTCATCAACGCCCTCATCAAGAGCGGTATCCGCGTGGTGAACGACTCTGTTGCCGACGTTCACGTATCGGGACACGCATGCAGCGAAGAGCTGAAGCTCATGCTTTCGCTTGTCAATCCTCAATATTTCATGCCAATTCACGGTGAGGACAGACATCTTTACGCACACAAGCAGATTGCTGAATTTATGGGCATTCCCGCAAACCATATTTTCATCAGTGAGATCGGCCGCGTTCTTGAGATCACGGGAAAAGGTGCGCGTTTTGCGGGAACCGTTCCGTCGGGCAATATCATGGTGGACGGCTCAGGTGTCGGTGACGTAGGAAGCGTGGTTTTGCGTGATAGACGTCTTTTGTCACAGGACGGCTTGATCGCCGTTGTGGCAACTGTTGATTTGCGTGAACGCAGTATCCTTTCGGGGCCTGATCTTGTCTCGCGCGGTTTTGTGTACGTTCGTGAGTCTGAAGAATTGATGGAGGAAGCCAAAAAGCTCGTCTTTGCGGTGTTGCAGGACGGTATAGACGGCTCGTGCTCCGGCTGGAACGAATTAAAGAGCGCCGTTCGAGATGAGCTTTCCAAATATTTTTATAAGAAAACAAAGAGAAAGCCAATGATTCTTCCCATCATTATGAGTGTATAACTGTGACGGATATTTTGATTTTACCTGTCAACACCGCCGTACGCCGCTTGCCCGAAGAGGTTCTTGCGCATATCAGCGAAAAACACGGAAAGCATCGGGAGGAGTCGTTCGCTGCCTATGAGGCGCTTTTCCGCCTTTCACTTTCCTTTCACTTTTCGAAAAGCAACTGTAGGTTGCCTTATATTGAGTATGATCAACATGGAAGGCCGTATTTTCCTGAATTTCCTTCTGCTTCATTTTCACTTTCTCATACGGACGGTATGGCTGCGGCTGTCATGTCCGACGAAGAGGACGTTGGCATTGATATTGAAAGGATCTGCCCTGAAAAGCTGGATTCTTACCGTTTGATTGCACAATCGCGCTTTTTTGCGTGTGAGCAACAGATGATTCTTGAGAACAGAGGATCGGCATTGGAAGAAATCAAATCTTTTCTTTCGATTTGGACGCTGAAGGAGGCGGCAGCAAAGGTCTTGCAGAAGCCTGTTCTTTCCTTGAATAGTACGGCTTTTTCACCCGATATTACCTTTACGACTGCCATACATGATGAAAATTACGTTGTGTCTGTTGTCAGAAAAAAAAGGATTTGATCTTTACATTTTAACAAAAAAACTCGATTTCAAGATTGAAATCGAGTTTTTTTATTGAAGAGGTTATGCCTCGGGATGCAGATCAAGCAATA
The DNA here is from genome assembly GCA_017501005.1 of Clostridia bacterium. Classification (GTDB taxonomy): domain Bacteria; phylum Bacillota; class Clostridia; order Oscillospirales; family CAG-272; genus UBA1740. The sequence continues at coordinate 1,907 of JAFVXT010000014.1, read as the reverse complement.
CGTGATCAATGCTTTTATAAATGGAATCTTTGTATTTTTCTTCAAAGCCCGCACGGTTAAGCGTATGGACAACAGAGGGGTCAATTCCGCAGAATTTGACGGCAATTCCTTTTTGCACCATGGCATTGGCGTTTTCCATGAGGTTTTCAATACCCGTGATATCAATTGTTTTGACACCGCGTAAAGAGAAAATCACTTCATCGGCGTTTTGCGGAATTTTAGCAAGCTCTTTTTCAAGCGTACTGACCGAAGCAAAGAAGATCGGGCCGCTGATATAGACGATACAGGCATGGGCGTGCATTTTTTCAACGTCATCGTTGCCCTTGAAGCGTTGATTGGAAATGGGAGAGATCTCCACACGCATTTGCGCGCTTTTCATGACGAAAAGCAAAGCGGCAACGGCAATGCCGATGATGATGGCTACGGTCAGATCAAAGATAACGGTGGCAATCAGCGTGATAGAAAATTCAAGAATGGCACTGCGGAACTTGTTTTTGAAGATGTAGCGGATCTCGTGCCATTCATTCATGCGCCAGGCGGTCATGAAAAGCACTCCCGAAAGCGCGGAAAGCGGCAGAAGCTGCATGACGGGCGCAAGCAAAAACATCGAAAGAAGAAGGCCGATCGCATGGAAAATACCTGTGAGACGCGTTCTGCCGCCCGATTTGATGGCAACGCTCGTACGAGCAATGGCAGCAGTTGCGGGAACTCCGCCGAAAAATGGGATCAGGACGTTTCCGATTCCCTGTGCAATCAGCTCCTGATCGGCATCAAAGGGCTCGTTTTTCATGCGGGAGGCTGATGCACCGCACAAAAGGCTTTCGATCATGCCGAGTGCGGCAATGCTGATGGCAGGAGAAAGATAGCTTGCGAATTCTTTCCACTGAACGTTTTTGAAGTTCAGTCTGTCCTCAAGGAAAATGGTACGCGGAAATTCGCCGACAGTTGCGATGTCAAGCGAGAAAATGGCGGAAACGGCGGTGGCAATCATGATGGCGATCAACGAGGAAGGAACGCGCGCATTCCACTTTTTCGGAAAAACGATCATGATCGCCATGACCAAAAGACCGATGCCGACGGAGGCGAGGTTTGGCGAAAAACCGAGTTTTCCGTAGGAAAGGAGCTTTTCGATGGCATTTTCACCCTCGCTGACAACACCGAAGAAGTTATCGATCTGTCCGAGGGCAATGATGACGGCAATGCCCGAGGTAAAGCCCGTGATCACAGAGCGCGGGATCATAGAAACGAGTCTTCCCACACGGAAAAGCGCGGCCAGCAAGAGAAGGATACCTGCAAGGAAAGAAACAATGAAAATGCCTTGCTTGCCGAATTGCATGACGATGCCGACGAGCACGGCGGACATGGCACCTGTCGGGCCGCTGATCTGGTAAGAAGCACCCGAAAGAAAGCCGATGACGAGACCGGCAATGATGGCGGTGATCAAGCCTGCGGCCGCATCAGCACCACAGCTGACACCGAATGCGACGGCAAGAGGGAGTGCGACGGCGGTGACAGTCAGGCCTGCCATGGCGTCTGCGCCGAGAGAGGATAAATTATAACCCTTGAACTCACGGCGAAGCATAGAAACGTACTTTTTAAACATACATACCTCGTTGATCATATTGAATATTTGTTATTGATAAATAGGCATTGCTTATTATACATGATATGAAGGAGAAAATCAAGACTTTCGCGCGAAAAAACGCGTTTTTTGACCATTCTTTAAAAGAAAAAAGCCTTTCAGAGGAAAGGCTCATTTCTTTATCGGAAAAAGGTGATCATACCGTCTGCAAGCAAAAGAACGGTGGGAAGTGCGCGCAAAACGACAATCCCGAGAATCGGCAGTGCGATCAAGGAAAGCACAAGAAAAAGTGCGCGAGGCTTTTCACTGTAGCGAACGTCGGCAC
>JAFVXT010000151.1 GCA_017501005.1 Clostridia bacterium | reverse complement strand
TCGTCGCAGGCGCAGATCTCATTCCCGGCAAGGCCGCAGCTTTCTTTAAGAAGCACGGCGTTGAGGGCGTGAAGACCGACTATGCATCTCACAAGGAAATGCTTGATGATGAGAGCCTGAAGCTCGATGCAGTTTCGATCTGTACCTACAACCGTCAGCATGCAGCGCCCGCTATCTATGCACTCGAAAAGGGCGTGCACGTTTTGCTCGAAAAGCCCTTCACCGTTACGCTTGAAGAAGCTGTTGAGGTTATGCGCGCAGAGAAGAAGAGCGGCAAGGTTTTGTCGATCGGCTTCCAGCCTCGTCTTGACGAAAACATGAAGATGATCAAGAAGATCGTTGAATCCGGCGAGCTTGGTCAGATCTACTACATCCAGACCGGTGGCGGACGTCGCCGCGGCATTCCTACGCCCTTCGGCACCTCCTTTATCGAAGACAAGACTGCAGGTCTCGGCGCACTCGCTGATATCGGATGCTACTCGCTCGATATGGTCTTGAACGCTGTCGGCTATCCGAAGCCCTTGACGGTTACCGGTTACAAGTCCGATTTCTTCGGCAAGGATCCGAACTACGTTGGTTATGGAAACAACCATCACTATGCAAGCCTCTTCGGTGTTGACGACTTTGCAGCTGCATTCGTTCGTCTCGAAGGCGGCATCATTCTTGACTTCCGTATTGCATGGGCAGAGAATATCGACACTCCCGGTGACACCATCATTCTCGGTACGAAGGGCGGTCTGCGCATTCCTTCCACCGAATGCTGGAACGGTACTGTCGGCGGTCCTATGAAGATCTATCACGAAGTTGCAGGCAGCCAGGTTGAGACCGAAATTCCGATCATCAATGACGGCGGCCACGGCCTCTTCTACCGCAAGATCCGTACCTTCCTTGATGCTTGCAAGAACGGCACTCCCGCGCCTGTTCCGACCAGCCAGATCCTCTACAATCAGGCTATTCTGGACGGTATCGCGAAGTCGTCCGCTCTCGGTCGCGAGATCGAAATCACGATTCCCGAAATTTAAGTTGGGTTTTTACCCTCGATTTCAGCGGCATCGGGCGCGGTTGCCCGATGCCGCTTTCTTCATCTATAACCAGGCGATCATCGCAGACATTGTGGAATCTTCCAAGCTTGGTCACAAGATTGCAATCAAGATTCCCGAATTTTAAATTTTGGAAGGAAGTAATCAATATGAGTGAACAAATCAAATACGGTCTGCAGCTTTACAGCCTTCGCGATATCACGACCGAAGATCTTGAAGGGGCGATCAGAGGTGCCGCAGAGCTCGGCTACTATTATATGGAATTTGCAGGCTTCAAGGGTCATCCTGCCGAAACCGTCAAGGGCTGGCTTGATAAGTACGGTGTTGTGGCCAGCTCCACGCACACCGAGCTGGGTCTTCTGACGCCCGAAAACATTCAGGAAACCATCGCTTATCATAAGACCATCGGTTGCGATTACCTCATCATTCCGTGGATGGATTGCTCGACGGCTGAAAAGCTTCAGGAAAATATCGACATCATGAACTATGCGCAGCCGATTCTTGCCGAAGCCGGCATCACGCTCGCATTCCATAACCATTCCACCGAATTTATCAAAACCTCTTACGGTGTGATTCCTCACGAGGAGCTGCAGAAGAAAACCTCGATTGAATTCCAGATCGATACCTTCTGGGCATTCAGTGCAGGTCTTGATCCCGTTAAGGTCATCACCGAGCTTCGCGACCGTGTGCGCATGATCCACCTGAAGGACGGTATTCCCGCATGCCATACCGAAGATAATAAGACGCAGGGTAAGTCGGTCGGCTCGGGTGAAGCACCCGTTGATGCCGTCCGTGCAGCAGCGCTTGACATGGGTATGAAGATCATCATCGAAAGCGAAGGATGTGATCCGACCGGTCTTGAAGAGGTCGGGCGTTGCATTGCCTATCTGCGTTCGCTTGAAAAGTAATTTTTTGAATCAACAAACAAAAAGAATCCATGACCGATAGCGTGATACTCTTAACGGAGTATCACGCTAACTCTATTCGCCTTCGGCGAGTTCTATTGCTACGCAGTGATATTCGGCTTACGCCGAGTGATGTTTGCCCACTGTGCCGAAGGCACAACATCATTCACGCAGTGAACATCACGCGTAAGATTTCACTTCGTGAAATCGTCGCTGCATCACTTGCCCGTAAGGGCAAACATCGTTTAGCGTGAATGCTCCGTTAAGAGCATCACGCTATGGATTGCACTTCTTTGACGTCTGCTTTGCTTGAAAAATGAAAAAAGAATGAATGGCGGTGCAATCCATGAAAAAAATAGAGATTCACTCTTGAAAAATGGGTAAAAATATGTTATACTAATTCGTGTTTTATAAGAAGTCCATTTGTCGTTCGAAAAACGGAGGAAGCAATGATTCGAATCGGTATTTACGGTTACGGAAATTTAGGACGGGGCATTGAAAATGCCATCGGACAGAACCCTGATATGACATTGACGGCAGTGTTTACGCGTCGCGATCCTGCAAGCTTGACACTGCATACACCGAACGTGCCTGTTTGCCGCGCTGATGCGGTTTTGGAGTACATCGGTAAAATTGACGTTATGATTCTTTGCGGCGGAAGCGCCACCGATCTGCCCACTCAGACACCGATGCTGGCACGGCATTTCTGTGTGGTGGACAGCTTTGATACGCATGCGAATATCCCTGCGCATTTTGCGCGTGTGGATGAGGCTGCCAAGGAAAGCGGTCATACGGCATTGATCTCGGCAGGGTGGGATCCCGGTATGTTTTCTTTGAACCGTCTTTATGCTGCCGCTGTTTTGCCCGAGGGGCGTGATTATACCTTCTGGGGTAAGGGGGTCAGCCAAGGCCATTCAGATGCCATTCGCCGCATTGACGGCGTGCTTGATGCCAAGCAATATACCGTGCCCGTGGAGCGTGCGCTTGAAGCGGTGAGAAGCGGTGCAGAACCCGAGCTTACCACGCGTGAAAAGCACACGCGCGAGTGCTTTGTGGTGGCAGAGGAGGGGGCTGATCTTGCACGTATTGAACGCGAGATCAAGGAAATGCCCAATTATTTTGCCGATTACGACACCACGGTCAATTTTATCTCTATGGAAGAATTGCGCCGTGATCATAGCGGGATTCCGCACGGCGGCTTTGTGATCCGCACGGGAAAAACAGGTGCAGACCGTGAGCATTCGCACGTGATCGAATACCGCTTGCAGCTCGATTCCAATCCTGAGTTTACGGCATCGGTGATCCTTTCGTTTGCGCGCGCCGTGGCACGCTTCCATAGTGAAGGAAGGGTCGGATGCAAGACTGTTTTTGACGTGCCGCCCGCTTATCTTTCGGCGAAAAGCTATGAGGAGCTTATCTCTTCGATGCTTTGAAAAGTTTTTTGATTTTTTTATCAAAAAAACTTGCAAAATGCAGAGTATAGTGGTATAATATTTAGTTGGTAAAACTGCGTTTCGGATTTTTTGCCCGAAACAGTATAAAGGAGTTGTAGATTTATGAGCCGTATGATCGGTACAGTATCCCGCGGCGTGCGTGCGCCGATAATCAGAGAGGGAGATGACATTGTTGAAATTGTCACTTCTTCGGTGTTGGAAGCTGCCAAAGCAGAGGACATCGCTTTCCATGATCGCGATATCGTGGCGATGACAGAGGCTATTGTTGCAAGAGCGCAGGGTAACTATGCGTCGGTTGACAATATTGCCGCTGACGTGCGCGCAAAATTCGGCGGTGAAACTGTCGGCGTAATCTTCCCGATCCTCAGCCGTAACCGCTTTGCCATCTGCCTGCGCGGTATTGCCAAGGGCGCGAAGAAGATCGTTCTGATGCTTTCCTATCCTTCGGACGAGGTTGGCAATCACCTTGTCAGCATGGACGCGCTTGATGAGCACGATATCGATCCTTACCGCGACGTTTTGACGCTTGCCCGTTACCGCGAGCTTTTCGGCTATGAAAAGCACCGCTTCACGGGTGTTGATTACGTTGAATATTATGAAAGCCTGATTCGCGAATCGGGCGCTGAAGCGGAGATCATCTTTGCGAACAATCCCAAGGCCATTCTCGATTATACGAAAAACGTTCTGACTTGTGATATTCATACAAGAGCGCGCACCAAGCGTATTCTCAAAAAAGCAGGTGCGGAGATCGTTCTCGGTCTTGATGAGATTATGAACGCCTCCTTGAACGGCAGCGGCTTTAACGCCGATTACGGTCTGCTCGGCTCGAATAAGGCAACCGAGGATACCGTCAAGCTTTTCCCGCGTGACTGCCAGGTCGTCGTTGATGCGATTGCCGCCAAGCTTTATGAGGCCACAGGCAAGAAGATCGAGGTCATGGTGTACGGTGACGGCGCGTTTAAGGATCCCGTCGGTAAAATCTGGGAGCTTGCAGACCCGGTCGTTGCGCCTGCCTATACCGCAGGTCTTGAAGGCACGCCGAACGAGCTGAAGCTCAAGTATTTGGCAGATAACGAGTTTTCCGCGCTTTCGGGTGATGCGCTCAAAGAGGCCATCAAGGAAAAGATCCATGCAAAGGATGAAAACCTCGTCGGCAAAATGAGCTCGGAGGGCACAACGCCCCGTCAGCTCACCGACCTGATCGGTTCGCTCTGCGACCTGACCTCGGGCTCGGGCGATAAGGGTACGCCGATCGTCTGGATCCAGGGCTATTTCGATAACTATACTGCGGAATGATTTGAAGCAGCTTGTGCTTGATTCCGTATTCATAACAATAAGGCCGTCCAATTAATTGGACGGCCTTATTGTTGGTTGACGAAAACCAACAAGACGGGAAGAAGCAATTCTTCCCGTTTGTGATTCATATTCATTAAACAGAAAGCGGCGGAATGGCAAAGAGGTAACCTGCGGCAATGCCGATGACGGCCGAAAGGCAAATGATCAGAATGGGGTGAAGCTTTTTGAATCTGAAGATCAGGAAGGTCATCAAGGCGAAAATGAAAAGCGAAATATAGAAGGCTTCGTTTTTGAAAATATCAAGTGACGCACCCTTCGGACAAAACACCGTGAGGCCGACCGAGATGACGGCAGAGGCAATCAAGCCGATGACGGCGGGCTTCAAGCCTGCCATACAACCGCGCACAATGCGGTTTGATTTGAACTTTTCAAAAATACGGGCAACGATCAAAATGACAATGAAGGAGGGGAGCACGACACCGAGAGTTGCACAGAGCGCACCCAAAAGGCCACTCTTTTCCATGCCAATATAAGTTGACATGTTGATGGCGAACGGCCCGGGCGTGCTTTCGCTGACGGCGATGAAATTGATGATTTCGGCTTCGCCTGCCCAGCCCTTCGCCAGAGTTTCGGCCTGAAAGAGCGGGAGCATGGCGTAACCGCCGCCAAAGGTGAAGGCACCGATTTTGAAAAAGGTCAAAAACAAATCAAGAAGCAGTGGCATACGAAAACCTCCTTTTTATTCATTGCCGTTTTTGGCACGCTTTTCAAGCGCGAGCGAATAGATCAAGCCGATCAGCGCGCATCCGATGATGACGAAAAGCAAGTTGATCTCGGTAAAGACAGACAAAATGAAGGCAAATGCGATCACGCAGTAGGAAACGATCTTTTTGGGACATTTGCGGTACATACCGACAAGCGCCTTTAAAAGAAGCGCAAGCACACCTGCACGGATGCCGAAGAAGGCGTAGCGAACGGCCGTGATGCTTTGAAATTCATTCAGTAAAAGCGAGATCAGCGAGATGATGACAAACGAGGGCAGCACGACGCCGAAGGTGGCAAAGAAGGCGCCAAAGAACCCTGCGACCCTATAGCCGATGAAGGTTGCGGAGTTGATGGCGATCGGCCCCGGGGTGGATTCGGCAATGGCAACGATCTCAAGAATGTCGTCATCGGTGATCCATTTGTGCTTTTCCACGACGTCGCGCTGGATCAAGGGGATCATGGCATAGCCGCCGCCGAAGGTAAAGGCGCCAATTCTGAAAAATGTGGTGAACAGCGTGAAAATTCGCCGCAATTTTGAATTTTGGTCGGTTTTGGACATACAAAAAACTCCTTTTAGGAAAAAATGGCAGTGTTTTCAGACATTTCTTATCTTACCATAAAAAAGGTCAAAAGTCAATTATTTTTTCGGCCGAAAAAAGCCCTATTTAAAGTATACAAAAAAGATCGGCTTGGCTTCCGTTCGGAGGCCAGGCCGATTTTTCATATGCAGAATGCTTCTTACGAACGAACGATTCTTTTGATCTCGCGGTGGCGCAGAAGGAAAAAGGCAACGGCCACGGTGATGATCAGCTCGGGCAACATAAAGGTTCCGTTATAGAGGAAGGAATAAAGCGCGGGAGACATATCCTCTGCCCACTGTCCCCAGATCAGAATACCCGATATGAAGTGCGAAACAAAGCGAATGACAAGTCCGAGGATCATACCGACGTAAATGAAGCCTTCCCGGTCGTTTCTTTTCCAGAGCTTTGCGAAAAGCGCGGTGATGATAAAGGGAAGGGTGAAGGGAAGCACGTAATCAAAGATCACGCAAAGTGCAAGCGTCGCACCGTCCTGGCAGTAAACGAAGACGTTTCCTGCCAAATAGGCCTGCCAGATCTGCAAGAGCGAATAAAGGGCAGTTGTGATCAGTGTGCTACCCACGCCGAGGTGGATTGCCACAAGGAAAAGGGGGAGCATGGATGCAGGTGTGACCTTGCCGCCCATCGGCATTTCAAAGCCAATGAAAGATAGGGCAAAGGAAAGCGCCAGCATGATCGCACATTCAACCAGAATGCGCACGTAGTTTCTTTTTGCGGTCGTCATAGTTTTTTCTCCTTTCGGCATCGCCGAAAAACCGCTTTTTTCGGGATGCTCTGCAAAAAAATAAGCCGCACAGAACACCTGTGCGACAGTTTCTTTTTGCAATGTCGAAAAAACGACCTGCGCCAAACGCAATTGCAATTCATCTTCCTACGCCGGTATTATCCGTTTCAGGTTAAAGGGTTCGGATCTCTCCATCTCAGCATTGCCGCTTGTACGACACAGCACCCCTGATATTCTGTTGTGGCTTTCGACAAGTATTATAGCACTCGAAAATCGGTTTGTCAAGGGGAAAGAGAAAGTTTTTTGACAAGCTGCAGGATTCCTAGCGATCGTCATTTTGAAAATGTGTGTGTTCGGCACAGGATTCAGCTTGCTATCGAGCCCCGCGATAGGGGACCCGTACGGGACATGAGTTGTGCTCGCAAAACTCGCCCCACTCCGCAAGCTGCTTGAAAGGGCAGGCGTAGAACGAGTTCTGCGTTCAGCTTGCTATCGAGTCCCGTTTTAGGGTTAACAAAAACAAAAAGGACACCTTATGGTGTCCTTTTTGTTTTTGGTGACCCGTACGGGACTCGAACCCATGTTACAGCCGTGAAAGGGCCGTGTCTTAACCACTTGACCAACGGGCCT
>JAFVXT010000150.1 GCA_017501005.1 Clostridia bacterium | reverse complement strand
ACGAAGATTGTTCCTTCGAAGATAAGAACGGTATACTCACCCTTGACAGTGCCGCCGGCACACTTGATCCCGTGATTTTGATTTTGGAATACTCATGATGAATAGGTGCGCTGTGCATTTGCACAGCGCACCTATTCTTTCGACAAAAATTACTCTTCTTTTTTCTTTCCGCACACATCATACTTCACAATCAATGAGAACAAGGTGACGTGCTATTGATTTTTCATTTGGCGAAGGAAAAGAAATACGGCACACACAAGAATGAAAGCGGTATAACCGAGCACAAACAGAAGATGCGGAAAGATCTCCCCAAAATTGCCTGCAAGTATGGCGCGCTCCATGTCGACTGCATGCACGAAGGGAAGTGCGTAAGAGATCCTTTTGAATGCACCGCCGACGAGGTCAAGATCAAACCAAACACCCGACAGCCATGCCGAAAGATTGGTGAGAAGCGCACCGCAAACACCACCGACCTGTTTATCGGTCAACACACTGCCGCAAAGGAGTCCCAGCGCGATATAAAAGGCGGAGATCGGAACGATCATCAAAAGTGCATAGAGAATATTGACACTCAAGGAAAGACCAAGTGCGAATGCGGCCAGATAGCAGACGGCACATTCAGCAAGTGCGATCGGTATGATTGGGAGCGTATAGCCGAGAATGAAATCAAGAGAGGTCATCGGCGTGGTATAGAGGCGTTGCAGTAAGGCGGAATTTCTGTCCTTGGCAATCAAGGTTGCTGAAAAAAGCGTCATGAAGGATAGGCCAAAGACTGTGATCCCGGGTGTTAAGTGCTGAATTTCAAAAAGCTCGACGGGAATACTTGCCTGAATGGCACTGAGAAGCAAAATCAAGACGAGAGGAAAGCCAAGTCCAAAAGCCAGATTCAACGGATCGCGCAAAATCTCCTTGGCGTTCCTTTTGGCAAAGGTCAGCATTCTCATTTCACCACCCCTTTCACAATGCGGACGAACGCTTCTTCAAAGCGGTCTGTTTGTGCTTTTTCTTTGATTTTTTCGGCCGTATCGCAGATCAGCAGACGCCCGTCCTTCATGATGGCAATGCGGTCGGAAAGCGCTTCTGCCTCTTCCATATAATGCGTTGTCAAAATGACGGTTACGCGCCCCTTGAGCGAACGAATGATCTCCCAAAGGTCACTGCGTGCAAGAACGTCCAGGCCAAGCGTCGGTTCATCAAGAAAGAGGATTTTCGGTTCGCTGATCAGCGCCATGGCAATACTGAGCCGTCGTTGCCAACCGCCCGAAAGCTTGCCCGCTTTTTTGGAAAGAACCGTATCAAGTCCCAAAAGACTTGTCAGTTCGTTGATTTTCTCCTTGCTTTTTTCTTTGGAAAAGCCGTGGACACCGCAGATGAGCTCGAGGTTTTCCCGAACCGAAAGGCCGGGCGCAACCGCCGTTTCCTGCGGTGAAACGGCAATCAGCCCTTTGACCTCGGCTGTATCCTTGATAATGCTTTTGGAAAGCAAATAGGCGTCGCCCGATGTCGGCGCGGTCAGGCAGGAAAGCATTTTGACGGTTGTGGTTTTGCCTGCGCCGTTCACGCCGAGCAAGGAGAAGAGCTCGCCTTCTTCAATGGAAAGGGTGAGTGCGTCCACTGCCGTGACGTCGCGGTACTTTTTTGTGAGATTTTCAATTCTGATTGCAGTCATTATTGTGTTTCCTCCCCTACGTGTCTTGCGCGGATTCCTTGATAGACATCTGTGACCATATCGCTGATCATCTCCCAATCAAAGGATAAAAAGCAGGTGGCAAGCATGGTGGCAATGCCATGAACGCACGCCCAGCATTCAAGATGGAAGCGTTCGGCTTTTTCGCGCGAAAGCGCGTTTGCTTTCATGATCATCTCGATAGAAGCGGTGAAATCGTTTGTCGGGGTAAGGTCTTTTTCCGTTCTGTCGCACATGAAAAGGAGCTTGAAAAGCTCTTTTTCTTCTTTGGCAAAGCGGATATACGCCATGCCGAAGGCCTTGTACGGCGGATATTTTCCGCTTTCGGCTTCGCTTTGAAGGGCATGAAGATAGATATCGTGTGCGGCAGCAACTGTTGCTTTTTCGAGATCCTCCATTGTTTCAAAATTGGAAAAGATCGGTTGCGTAGAGCAGTGCAAAATTTCGGCAATGGCTCGCGCATTTACGGCTTGAATACCGTTTTGTCGGATCAGCTCAAGGGCTGTTTGAATGATGCTTTCTTTTGTGATTTTTACCTTTGGTGGCATGATTACCTCCATAATATATCAAGTGTTATATATCTATTGCTATTTTATCACGTAAAAAAGAAAAAGTCAAGAGCTATTGTAAAAAAGAAATGCACTGTCCATGCTTGAACAGTGCATTTCGAATGCATTAGATTTCGCTGTGACCGCCCGACAGAAAGAGCTTGGTTTTCTCTTTTTTCGGATGGAGGAAAATTTCTTCGGGTGTTCCTTCCTCTTCGATCAAGCCGTCTGCAATGAAAATCACGCGGTCGGATACGTTGCGCGCAAATTCCATTTCGTGCGTCACAATGATCATGGTGCGCTCGGAATCCTTGAGTGATTTGATGACACGAAGCACCTCGCCCGTCAATTCGGGATCGAGCGCGCTTGTCGGCTCGTCAAAGCAAAGGATATCGGGGGAGAGCATCAAGGCGCGAGCAATCGCCACACGCTGCTGCTGGCCGCCCGAGAGCTGACAGGGATAAGCGTTTGCTTTTTCGGTCAGGCCCACGGTTGCAAGCAGCTGCTCGGCCTGTTCTCGAATTGCATCGAGCGTTTTCTGATCGATCTTTCCTTTTTGACTCTTGGCACGGAGCTTGGGAGCCAGCATCAGATTGTCAATGACGCTGTATTGCGGAAAGAGATTGAACTGCTGAAAGACAAGACCGAAGGAAAGCTGTGCTTCGAGGGAAACGGTCGGTTTCTCTGTTCCGTTTGCGCAGAAAACGGTTTTGTCGCCGATGATGATCTCGCCTTCATTTGCTGTTTCAAGGAAATTGAGGCAACGGAGCAGAGTGGTTTTACCGCCACCCGATGAACCGATGATGGAAAGAACCTCTCCTTTTTTCAGAGAGAAATCAATGCCCTTTAAGACTTCAATATCACCGAATCGCTTGCGCAGATTCTTGACTTCTAAAAAACTCATAATCCGCCCCCCTTACGCTTTGAAATAATCGAGTTTTTTCTCGATTTTTCCGAAGATGATGGTCAAAAGTCCAACGAAGAGCAGATAGAATCCGCCTGCCAGGAAGAGCGGCCAGATCAAGCCTTCCACCGTCATAAATTCCTTTGCCTGATAGATCAGCTCATACACCGCAATCGTATTGGCAAGTGATGTATCCTTGATCAACGTGATGATCTCGTTCGACATGGGCGGAATGATGCGCTTGACCACTTGGAGCAAAACGATCTTGAAGAAGACCTGACGCTTGGTCAGTCCCAAAACCTGGCCCGCCTCGTACTGTCCCTTGGAGATCGATTCAATACCGCCGCGATAGATTTCGGAGAAATAAGCGGCATAGTTGATCACGAAGGCAACGAGTGCCGCGATAAATCTCGTGGTAAAGGTCGTGTCAAGCCAAAGCCAGCCGGTATTGATTTGAGGCCAAATGAACAGATCCAAAAGTCCGGGCAAGTAGAAGATGGCAAAAATCTGCAGCATGAGCGGCGTTCCGCGCAAAACCCAGACAATGAGCTTCATGGGAACACGCAGATAAGGCTTCTTTGACATCGTGCAAAACGACATCAAAAGCCCAAGCGGCAGGGCAAAGATCAAAGTCAGTGCGAACAGAAGAAACGAGGTAATGAATCCGTTCGCAAGCTTTGAACAGACTTCCAAAAAAAGTTCCATGAGGTAACGTTCCTAAATTAAAATGTAGTAAAAATTATTTCAGCGCGTCAGTGTTCAGACCTACACCGTATTTCGTTGCCATGGTAACGAGGGTGCCGTCTGCGTACTTATCCTTCAGGAAAGCATCGAGCTTTTCCTTGAGGTCGCTGCCCTTGCGCAGACCGACAGCGAAGATCTCGTCGCCGTAGCTTGCGCCTTCAAGAATCTCAAGATCGGCATATTCGCCCTTGCCGACAATGCTTTGTGCCATGGTGATATCGATGATGGCAACCTCGCTTGTCGCACTCTTCACTTCGTTCAATGCGTCGACCATTGCGGTAACCTTATTGATCTTGGTACCCTTGATATCGTTTTCTGCAACGGTAGCACCGGCAGAGCCGCTTTCAACGGCGATGGTAGCGTCCTTCACGCCATCCTTGGTCAGCGTGCTGCCTTTCTTGACAACAGCAACCTGTGCGTTCTTTGCATAGGAAACAGAGAAGTCGATCTTCTCGCCGAGATCTTCGGATGCGGTCATACCGTTCCAGATGAGGTCGATTTGCTTGGAATCGAGCTCGGCAACCTTGTTGCCCCAGTTAATGATGACGATCTGGCAATTAACACCGAGGGATTCTGCAAACATTTTGGCAAGATCTGCATCAAAGCCAGTCCATTCGCCGCTCTCTTCGTCAATGTAGTCCATCGGAGGATACACGGTGACACCGACGACCAGTTTGTCTGCGTTCTTGACAGATTCAAGGTCGCTCTTGGAGCCCTGACAAGCGGTCAGGCAAACGAAAAGGGTCAATGCTACTAAAAGAATACTGATAATTTTTTTCATGATTTTGTGCTCACTTTCTTTGTTTTAATACTTTAGTAAGTTAAAGTGTTCTAATTATACAACATTTACGCTCTTTTGTCAATCCCTTTTTCAAGAAAAGTCAAATATTTTCTGCTTTTTTATGGATGAATGAGAAGGGGAACTGCATCGGGCGGGTCCGGAAGGATTCAGAGATGTCTGCATCGGGGGGAATAGATGTTCGATAGGAGTTAGAACTGTACGCAGTGGGGGGATAGATGCCCGACAGGATTCAGAACCGTAATGTTGCGCCTTGGCGCAACATGTCAAATTGCCAAGAGTGCGGTATAGATTTAAAGGTAAAGCGGCAATTTGCTACGCAGGTTCTCACCACATCGGGCAAGCCCGACAGGATTTAGAACCGCATAGTTCGCACTTTGTGCGAACTAACAAACCGCAACGAAAGAGGTACAAACTTGGGAGGTTGTGCGGCGGTTTGCTGGCAAGGTTCTCACCACATCGAGGAGAGCAACAAAGAAGCACCCCCGCGAAGGGGGTGCTTCTTT
>JAFVXT010000149.1 GCA_017501005.1 Clostridia bacterium | reverse complement strand
ATACGTACCCACTTCAAGCTTGTATGTGTTATCACCAAAGATGATCTCGGCACGAGAGGGGATCTTCACCGTATAGAAGCCGTTACCGACGTGCACGCCAATGGCGTTTTTGCCGACGCAGAGAAGGTCGGTCACATCATATTCGCGGCAGACGTAGCGTTTATCGCAGCGGGTAAAGGGGGGTGGTGAGAACCTCGTCTGTCACTTTTTGTCCGTTGGTTTCGCAAACGCCGAGTCCGAGTGCGGCGATGAAAAGGGTAGCGCGCAATACGGCCAACGGCTTCAAATTCATGACGGAAATAAAGGCTTCGGTCCGTATCGGTTGATTGCGAACCGATCCATTTTGCGTTGTGAAACATAGGTTTCCCCTTTGCTTTTTATATTATAGCATACTTTGGGAAAAATGTCTATATTTTCACGAAAAAAAGTTGAGAAATAGCGAATGGTATGACGGCGTGAATGAGAGAAGGGAAAGAACAAGCATATGATTGCTATTATATATAAAAAATAGGTAAAAAAATGTCGTTTGACGAACGAATTGCCTAAAAAATAAAAAAACCCAAGATTTTTCCGTAAAACGCTTGACAAATTGCAAAATGTATGCTAAAATTGTAAACTGCCTTATAATTGCTTGTCCTATGCGTTGATGGCAGTTTTCGGAAGCATAAACGCACTTTGAAAGGTGCTTTCGCGCGAGGACACAGAACGGAAAAATACAAGAATGGAGTGGTATCGACTATGCATTTGAAAGAAACCAAGCTCGGCAAGACGACCAGAATGAGTTTTTCAAAACTTAACGAAGCGCTCGACATGCCGAATTTGATTGAGGTGCAAAAGAAGTCGTTTGAATGGTTTCTCCAAGAGGGACTGCTCGACGTTCTTCACGACGTATCGCCCGTCACCGATTTTTCGGGAAAGCTGACGGTCGAATTCGTTGATTTCTCACTTGACGAGAAGCCGAGGTATCCCATTGAGGAATGCAAGGAGAAGGACGTCACCTACGATTCCGCACTTCGCGTGACTGTGCGAATCACCAATAAAGATACGGGCGAGGTCAAGCAATCGGAAATCTACATGTGTAATTTCCCGCGTATGACTGAGAACGGCACCTTCGTCATCAACGGTGCGGAGCGTGTCATCGTTTCGCAGTTGGTGCGTTCACCGGGCATTTATTATGCGTGCGCTGTTGACAAGCTCGGTAAGCACAGCTATTCCAATACCGTGATTCCGTACCGCGGTGCATGGCTCGAATATGAAACCGATGCAAACGATGTGTTCTATGTCAAGATTGATAAGAACAAAAAGGTGCCGATCACCACGCTGATCCGCGCACTCGGCATCGGTCCCGATGGCAACGGCTCTGATGAAGATATTCTTTCCGTGTTCGGTGAAGAGGAGATTCTCGTTGCAACGCTCGGCAAGGATATCTGCCAGCGCGAAGCAGAGGAGAACAACACCTCTTTGCGTGACGAAGCACTGAAGGAAATCTATCGCAAGCTGCATCCCGGCGATCCGCCGCTTGTCGAAACCGCTTTGACACATATCAACAATCTTTTCTTTGATCCCAAGAGATACGACCTTCAGCCCGTCGGCCGTTACAAGTTCGATAAGAAGCTTGCTTTGGCCGCACGTATTGCAGGTCTTGTTCTTGCGCGTCCCGTTATTTGCCGTCATACGGGTGAGGTTCTGGCAGAGGAGGGTGCAACCGTTACCCGCGAGCTCGCCGAGAAAATCGACCGCAGTGCGGCAAACGAAGCCTATGTCCGCACCGAAAACGGCCGGATCGTCAAGGTTTTCGCAAACGATACCGTTTACCCCGAGGTCATCATCGGCAACGATCTTCGCGCTTGCGGTGTGCAGGGAAAGGTTCGCTACAGCGTTCTTTCCGAAATGCTCGAGGAGGTCGGCGGCGATATCGATGCCCTGATCGAGCTCGTGCCCTCGCGCTTGCAGGAGCTCGCGCCCAAGCACATCACCAAGGACGATATCTTCTCGTCGATCAACTATCTTCTCACACTCTCGCACGGCATTGGCTCCGTGGACGATATCGACCACTTGGGCAACCGCCGTCTGCGTTGCGTGGGTGAGCTTTTGCAGAACCAGTTCCGTATCGGTATGACCCGTATGGAAAAGAACATCAGAGAGCGCATGTCGCTGTCGAGCAGCGAGGATGTGACTGCACAGTCTTTGATCAACACGCGCCCCGTGGCAACCGCCATTCGTGAGTTCTTCGGTTCTTCGCCCCTTTCGCAGTTCATGGATCAGAATAACCCCTTGGCAGAGCTGACGCACAAGCGCCGTCTCTCCGCGCTCGGCCCCGGCGGTCTTTCCCGTGACCGTGCTTCCTTCGAGGTGCGTGACGTTCACTATACGCACTACGGAAGAATGTGTCCGATCGAGACGCCTGAAGGTCCGAACATCGGTCTGATCTCCTATCTTGCTTCTTATGCGCGCATCAGCGAGTACGGATTCCTTGAGGCTCCTTACCGCCGCGTGGATAAAGAAAGCGGCCGCGTTACCGACGAGGTCGTGTATATGACGGCAGACGTTGAAGACAATTACATCATCGCGCAGGCAAACGAGCCTCTCGATGAAAACGGCTGCTTCATCAACCGCCGTGTGATTGCCCGCGATAAGACCGAAATCGTCGAGGTTGAACGTGAAATGATCGATTTCATGGATGCTTCGCCGAAGATGGTCGTCTCGGTGGCAACCGCGATGATCCCCTTCCTTGAAAACGATGACAATACCCGTGCACTGATGGGCTCGAACATGCAGAAGCAGGCGGTGCCCTTGATGATGACCGATGCACCGATCGTTGCAACCGGTATGGAATACAAGGCTGCCGTTGATTCGGGCGCCGTGATCGTTGCCAAAGAGGGCGGTTACGTTGAACGCGTGACCTCCGATTCCGTGACCATTCTGACCGACGACGGCAGAAAGGACACCTATCATCTTTTGAAATTCAAGCGCTCGAACCAGGGCACTTGTGTGAACCAACGTCCGATCGTTTCTGCCGGCGAAACCGTGAAAAAGGGACAGGTCATTGCAGACGGTCCTGCAACCAGTAACGGTGAAATTGCGCTCGGTAAGAACGCCTTGATCGGCTTTATGACCTGGGAAGGTTATAACTACGAGGATGCTGTTCTTTTGAACGAGCGTCTTGTCCGTGAAGATATTTATACGTCTATTCACATTGAAGAACACACGGTTGATGCCCGCGATACCAAGCTCGGTCCGCAGGAGATCACCCGTGAGATTCCCAATGCCGGTGAAGATGCACTCAAGGATCTTGATGAAAACGGTATTGTCCGCATCGGTACCGAAGTGCACCCCGGTGATATTCTCGTCGGTAAGGTCACCCCGAAGGGTGAGACCGACCTGACGCCCGAGGAGCGCCTTCTGCGCGCCATCTTCGGCGAAAAGTCGCGCGAGGTCAAAGATTCCTCGAAGCGTCTGCCGCCGGGTGAGTCGGGCATCGTCGTGGACGTCAAGATCTTTGATCTGAACAACTTTGAGGATCTTTCGCCCGGCGTCAATAAGAGCGTCCGCGTTTACGTCGCACAGAAGCGCAAGATTTCTGTCGGTGACAAAATGGCAGGCCGCCACGGTAATAAGGGTGTCGTTTCGCGCATTCTTCCTCCCGAGGATATGCCTTTCCTTGCAGACGGTACGCCTTTGGATATCGTCTTGAATCCGCTCGGCGTTCCTTCCCGTATGAATATCGGTCAGGTGCTTGAGGTGCACCTCGGTATTGCTGCGAAGAAGCTCGGCTATAAGATCATGACGCCTGTCTTTGACGGTGCGAATGAAAAGGATATTTCCGAGTGTCTGGCAGAAGCGGGTATGCGCGCCGACGGTAAGAGCATTCTTTATGACGGCCGTACGGGCGAACCCTTCGACAACCCCGTGACTGTCGGTTATATGTATTATCTCAAGCTCCACCATCTGGTCGATGATAAGATCCACGCACGCTCGAACGGTCCGTACTCTTTGGTGACACAGCAGCCTCTCGGCGGTAAAGCGAACTTCGGCGGTCAGCGTTTCGGTGAGATGGAGGTTTGGGCACTTGAAGCATACGGCGCGGCTTACACGCTGCAGGAGATCCTGACCGTGAAGAGTGACGACGTCACAGGCCGTACCAAAACCTTTGAGGCGATTGTCAAGGGTGAAAATATTCCGTTGCCCGGCATCCCCGAATCGTTCAAGGTTCTTGTCAAAGAGCTTCAATCCTTGGCACTCGATGTGCGCGTTCTGGATAAAAACGGCGAAGAAATCGAGCTGTCAATTCTTTCGGGCGAGGATAACGTTCCCGTTCCTCCGTCGCTTGAAGCCGTCGAGGAGTCGATCGACCGTGAAATGAGCGGAGAGACCGACGAAGATTTCGACGATGATTTCGAAGACGGTGACGAAGCGGATCTTGACGAGGAATTCGATGAGGAATTCGAAGACGAAGAGGTGTACGACGATTCGTTCGAGGACGACGAAGACTGATTCACCCGCCCACAATTTATTGACGAGAGGGAAGAGGGCATCACAGCCCTTTAGGATAGTTTTTTATGGAAAATAACACATTTGATTCTATTCGCATCGGTCTTGCGTCGCCCGAAATGATCCGCAGCTGGTCCTGCGGTGAGGTTACGAAAGGCGAGACCATCAATTACAGAACGCAAAAGCCCGAACGAGACGGCTTGTTCTGTGAAAAGATCTTTGGCCCGCTCAAGGATATGGAGTGCCAATGCGGTAAGTACAAGAGAATCCGCTACAAGGGTCAGGTTTGTGACCGTTGCGGAGTTCTTGTGACCACCAAAAAGGTGCGCCGTGAAAGAATGGGACATATCGAGCTTGCTGCCCCTGTGTCGCACATCTGGTATTTCCGTGCAACACCTTCGCGCATGGGCCTTTTGCTCGATATGACGCCCCGCAATCTTGAGAGCGTTCTTTACTTTGCAAGCTACGTTGTCATCGATCCCGGTGAAACGCCTCTTGTGAAGAAGCAGGTCTTGACCGATAGTGAATATCGCGCCTATTATGAAAAATACGAAAACGACTTCCGCGCAGGTATGGGCGCGGAGGCCATCCGCGAGCTGCTCCGTGAGATTGATATTCCCAAGCTTTCGGAGGAGCTGAAGCAGGAGCTGCAGACCACAAGCGGTCAGAAGAAGATCCGTTTGATCAAGCGTCTTGAGGTTGTGGAGGCATTCCGCCGCTCCAACAACAAGCCCGAATGGATGATTCTCGAAACCATTCCCGTCATTCCGCCAGAGCTTCGTCCGATGGTGCTGCTTGACGGCGGCCGCTATGCTTCCAGCGACCTGAACGAGCTTTACCGCCGTGTTATCAACCGTAACAACCGTTTGAAGAAGATGATCGAGATGGAATCTCCCGAGATCATCATTCGTAACGAGAAGCGCATGCTTCAGGAATTTGTTGATGCGTTGATTGATAACGGCCGTCGCGGCAAAGCCGTGACAGGCCCGAGCAACAGAGAGCTGAAATCGCTTTCCGACGTTCTGCGCGGTAAGCACGTACGTTTCCGTCAGAACCTGCTCGGTAAGCGCGTTGACTATTCGGGACGTTCGGTTATCGTCGTCGGTCCCGAGCTGAAGATCTATCAGTGCGGTCTGCCGAAGGAAATGGCACTCGAGCTCTTCAAGCCCTTCGTGATGCAGCGTCTGATCGAAATGCAGAAGGCTGTCAGCATCAAAGAAGCACGTAAGAAGGTTGATAAGGTTTATCCCGAGGTATGGGACGCCCTCGCATTTGTCATTCGCGAGCATCCCGTGCTTCTCAACCGTGCGCCTACCTTGCACCGTTTGTCTATTCAGGCATTCGAGCCGATTCTGGTTGAAGGCCGTGCCATCAAGCTGCATCCGCTCGTTTGTTCGGCGTTTAACGCGGACTTTGACGGTGACCAGATGCCTGT
>JAFVXT010000148.1 GCA_017501005.1 Clostridia bacterium | reverse complement strand
GCAATCTCGTTTGGCTGCTGTCACCCTTGTCTCTCCTTTACTGGGGTGTGTGGGCGGTGCCGCTGGCTATTTTGACCAAGCGCAAGCTGTAACTCTAACAATCGATGAATCCGACAGGATTTTCTTCTGTCGGATTCATTCATGATCATGATGCAACTACGAAGGAAAGGAATTTTCTATGAATCATCAGTTGACGTCCGCCCTTTTGAAATCGGTGACAAAGCCCGGTCGCTATACGGGCGGTGAATTTAAAAGCATCATCAAGGATCCTGCAAAGATGGCTTGCCGATTCGCTTTTTGCTTTCCCGATACCTATGAGATCGGTATGTCCAATCTCGGTGTCCGTATTCTTTATGACGTGCTGAACCGTGAAGAGGACGTGTGGTGCGAGCGTGCGTATGCACCGTGGGGTGATATGGATGCCGTCATGAGCGAGCGCAAGATTCCCATCGCAACTGCTGAAAGCGGCACGCCGCTCGGTGAATTTGATATTGTCGGTATCACGCTTCAGTATGAGCTTTGCTACACAACGGCTCTTCGTATGCTGCGTCTTTCGGGGATTCCGTTGCTCGCCTCCGAACGCGGCGAGGATGCGCCGATCATTCTCGGCGGCGGTCCTTGCACCTATAATGCCGAGCCGATTGCCGATTTCTTTGATATTTTTTCAATCGGTGAAGGGGAAGAGGCATTGCCCGAGCTTTGCCGCTTGTATATCCGCATGAAAGAGGACGGTACGTATACCAAATCCGCTTTTTTGCGTGCAGCCGCTTCTCTTGAGGGATTTTACGTGCCGTCTCTTTACCGCGTCAGCTACAAGGATGATGGGAGAATCGAAAAATACGAGCCGCTTTATCCCGACGTTCCTGCAAAAATCCGTAAAAGAATTGTGGCAGATATGGACAAAGCGCCTTATCCCGAATCCTTCGTCATGCCTTATATCGAAACCGTACATGACAGAATCGTTCTCGAAGTGTATCGCGGCTGTATTCGCGGCTGTCGCTTCTGCCAGGCGGGTATGGTCTACCGCCCGATCCGCGAAAAATCTCCCGAAACGCTTGACCGTCAGGCAAAATGTCTCTTCGGCAATACGGGCTATGACGAAATGTCGCTT
The DNA here is from genome assembly GCA_017501005.1 of Clostridia bacterium. Lineage (GTDB taxonomy): Bacteria > Bacillota > Clostridia > Oscillospirales > CAG-272 > UBA1740. The sequence continues at coordinate 3,334 of JAFVXT010000148.1, read as the reverse complement.
ATGTCGCTCAGTATCAGCGATTATTCGCGTCTCGATGAATTGACCGACCGATTGCTCGCCTGGACTGATGACCGTCACGTCAGCCTTTCCTTGCCCTCCTTGCGCGTGGATAGCTTTACCGAGGAGCTGATGGAAAAAATCGCCACGGTTCGCACGGGCGGTCTGACCTTTGCGCCTGAAGCGGGTACGCAAAGATTGCGTGACGTTATCAATAAGAACGTGACCGAGGAAGACCTTCTTCGTGCCGTCAATATTGCGTTTGGCGCAGGGAAAAATTCGGTCAAGCTGTATTTCATGCAGGGCTTGCCTACCGAAACCGAAGAAGATCTGGCGGGTATTGCATCTCTTGCAGGTAACGTCGTGCATGCCTTTTACAAGAATCCCAACCGCAACCGTGCCAAAGGGGTATCGGTGACCATCAGCGTTTCCTGCTTCATTCCCAAGCCCTTCACGCCCTTCCAATGGGAGGGGCAGGTGCCGCTTGACGAGCTGAAGCGGCGGCAGATGTATTTGAAGGATTGCATCACCGACCGCAAGATCCGCTATACCTACCATGATGCGGAGGTTTCGCAGGTAGAGGCCGTTTTTGCGCGCGGTGACCGTAAGCTATCAAAGGCCCTGCTTCTGGCGGCAGAGGAAAATATGATGTTCGATGCGTGGGACGAATATTTCAGCTATGAAAAGTGGATGAGCGTCTTAGAACGTGCAGGTATTGATCCCGCCTTCTATGCCAACCGTGAGTTCGGTGAGGACGAGTGGCTGCCGTGGGATATCATTGATTGCGGCGTAACCAAGAGCTATCTGCTCCGTGAGCGCCACCGTGCGTATGAGGAAAAAACAACGCCGAGCTGTGCCGAGCATTGCAACGGTTGCGGCGCGAATTGTCTGGGAGGGAAGAACAGATGGTGCAAGTAAAGGAAACCAAGCCGAAGCTGCCGACGCGCCCTGTGCGCTTCGCTTTTTCGAAGACAGGTGTTTTGCAGTATATTTCCCATCTCGATCTGCAAAGGACCATGGCGCATGCCATCATTCGCGCAGGGATTCCCGTGTGGTATACCGAAGGCTATAATCCGAAGCCCAGACTCCAATTTTCCACACCGCTTTCAATCGGCACGGAAAGCCGCTATGAGCTGATGGATTTGCGTATTGTTTTGCCCGATGAAAACGCGCCCATGCCCGATCTTACCGCCATGAAGGACGCGCTCAATGCGACCTTACCCGACGAGCTCAACGTTTTTGATGCCTATGAGCCGAGCAGTAAGTTTGCGGACATTGAGTTTTCTGCTTATACCGTGCGTATCGAGGAGGAAGAGCCGGACGAAGCCAAGCTGGAAGCGTGCCGCCGTGTGCTTACCTCGTCGCCTCTGGTGGTCTTGAAGCGAACCAAAAGCGGCGAAAAGGATACCGATATTTCACCGATGATCCGCACCCTTTCCGTGGCACGTGAGGGAAACGAGATCGTTCTTTCCATGATTCTGACGGCATCGTCTGCATCCTTTTTGAATCCCGAATACGTTGTCACCGCACTTTTGAACGCGGGAGTCTTGAAAGAAATTCCTCGGCAGGAGCGTGAATATTCGATCATGCGTGAGAATCTTTTCGACCGCGATATGAAGCGGTTTATCTGATGCTTTTTTGGCGGCCCTTGAGAAAACTCGGGGGTCGCTTTTTGTTGCTCTTTTTTGTGGCTGTGCATATACTGTGAATGACAAAACTTTCCGAAATTTTCCTGATTAAATCTCTTCCTTTTGTGGCAAAAATAAAGGTACAGAAGAAAAGCGAAAAGCGGAAAAGAAAGGATAGGTCATTCCGATGAACATAAAAAGAGGAGATATCTATTATGCCGATTTGAGTCCCGTTGTGGGGAGCGAGCAGGGAGGACTTCGTCCCGTTCTCATTGTGCAGAACGATATCGGCAACCGATACAGCCCGACGGTGATTGCCGCCGCGATTACCAGCCGTATGGGAAAAACCAAATTGCCTACGCATATCGACATTTATGCGTCCGAGGTCGGCCTTGCCAAGGATTCGGTGATCTTGCTTGAGCAGATCCGCACACTTGACAAGCGTCGTCTGAAAGAAAAAATGGGGCATCTTGACGAGACGGTCATGGGGCGGGTAGACGGCGCAATTGCCGTCAGCTTCGGTCTTGAAGGAGCCAATGAGATCAGGGAAGCCAACCGCCGCGTCTATACGGGGCACGAGGAAGAGAAACGGCCGATTTTGCATCAAGAGGTGCAGCGTGAAAAAGAGGAGTCAAACGAAAAGACGCAACCAAGCGGCCAAAAAGAATAAGGGAAAAGGTCTTGCTTTTCTTTGATAAAAGTGCTACAATAAAAGCGTTGATCATTGCATTTTTGAAAAGGAAAAGCCATGGACGAAAAGAAGCTGTCAGAAGAAAAAACAAAACGGTATGCCTATTCGCTTGTATCGGACTGTCATGATACCGATGCCGAAGGATTTCTCCGTCCTTCTGCCATTCTTCGGTATATGCAGACCGCCGCCAATTTGCAAATGCACGAATACGGTCCGACAAACGAAGAGCTTCGCACAAGCGGACAAGCATTTGTGCTGACGAGACTCGCGCTTGATTTTATCAAGCCGATTGGCGCTTACGAGGCGCTTTGTGCGCAGAGCTGGGGGCTTGACAGCCGAGGATTTAGCTTTGGACGGTGCTTTTGTCTTTCTAAAAAGGACGGCGAAATGCTTGCGCGCGCACAGTCGGTCTGGGCGTTAATCGATATAGAAAATAAAAAGCCATTGCCTGTTGCCGCGTTCAATCCCGGATTCGGTACCGATGCGCCCTTTGAAGATCCGTTGCCGCTTCGCATGCACCTGCCGCCAGAGGAGCTTTTTTGCGAGGTCGGCCATCACCGTGTCAGTTACGCCGAAACCGATGCCAACCGCCACATGAATAATACGTGCTATCCCGATATACTGGTGAATTTTCTTCCTTTAGAAGGGAAGCGCGTGCAGACCATGACTTTGAATTTCTGCCGTGAAGCACCGCGCGGTGAGCGCTTGACCGTTTTGATGGCAAAAGGTGAGGAGAGGTACTTTTTCCGTACATACCGCGAGGACGGGCTCGTGAATATTGAGGCCGCAGTAACGCTGGTACCGATTGCGTGAATTTTACTTATTCGTTGTTGAGCAAAAGACCAAGCGCTTTTCGTTTCCGAAAAGCGCTTGGTCTTTTGTTTGGAGATCAATCACGCCGAAGGCGTGGATATCATCAAAACGAAGTTTTGTATATCACCAAGGCGAAAGCCTTGTATATCATCATTGCGAAAGAGGATGCAGCCTACGGCTGATGATATGCACCTTCGGTGATGAG
>JAFVXT010000147.1 GCA_017501005.1 Clostridia bacterium | reverse complement strand
TTTGCGAGGTGCTGGCGCTCGTTCTCACTTACGTATTTCTCATTGTGCTGCTCGCGGTGATTTTGCTCGCCGTCATTCCCTCCTTCGGTGACGAGGTCATAGACTTTGTCGACGCCTTGAAGGCCGCTGTCGAGAACGTGGACGCCCTGCTTTCGAAAAACGAATCTCTCGCTTTCGTGAAAAATATGTTCGACGACCTCACCGCCGAGATCATCGACCATATCGTCACCCCCGAGGTGCTTCTTTCCTATGTCTCCGAGGTTCTGAGCGGTGCATACAATATCGTCATCGGCACGATCATTTCGGTGTATCTGCTTGCCTCACGCAAAAAGCTCGGCGCGCTCGGCGGCAAGGTCATGCTGGCCATCTTCCCCAAAAAATTCTTTGAGCATATGATGATCCTCTTCCGCTCCTTCTACCGCGGCTTTATGGAATTTTTCTTCGCACGCTTACTTCTCTCGATCACCCTTTCAGCCCTTTGCTATTTCTTCTGTATGCTGCTCGGTGTTCCCTTCCGCGGCATCATCATGCTCATTCTCCTGTTCACGGGGCTGATCCCCTTCGTCGGGCCGATCCTCGGCACGCTCGTCTGTACGCTCCTCGTGTTGCTGATCGCCCCCTCCCAATCGCTTTTCCTCTTCGCCTTCATTCTTCTCATACACATTCTGCAAGGGCATTTCCTCAAAAAGCGTCTGCTTCGCCCCAAGCTCCGCCCCGGTGCCGCCGTTACCTCGATCTGCGTTTTGATCGGCTATGCGCTCCTCGGCTTTGTCGGCGCGATCCTCGCTGTGCCCGTCTACGCCGCCGTCTCGCTCAATCTCCGTGATTTCCAGGTGCGCCACCTGCTCCACCGCGGCTACCGCGTGGAGGACCACCATCTGGTTCACAAGTCCGAGGAAGAGCCGCAGTATACCTTTATGAATGACGAAGCGGATAACCAAGAATCATGAAACCAAAAAGATAGACTGTCTCGGCGCACCTTCTTTATCGCAGGTGCGCCGAGACAGCCCTTTTTTATGATTTTTTATGAAACGTAAGCCTTTCGCCCGAACTCCTTTTCGCACACGGCAAACACAGCGGGGTCAACGTCGTGAAGCGATTCGCCGAGGCAGAGAAAATCCTCGGTGATTTCGCGGATCCGATCGCGGTCAAAGCGATTCAGGTGATCCTCAACACCGACCGTGCGAATGCCCAGGCGGTGCGCAAGCTCAATCGAATAAAGCGAGTCCTCGAAAAACAAGGTCTCCTCGGGTTTGACACCAAAATGCGAGAGCGCACCGAGAAAGATATCCTCGGTCGACTTGCCGTTCGGATAATCGTCGGGCGTCAAAATCAGATCAAGATGCGGCAAAAGATCGAGCCGTGTGAGTGCTTCACCCATCACCGACTGCCGCGTCGCGGTCAGAAGCGCGGTTTTGATGCCGCGGGAGTGGGCATCGCGCAGAATGCGGCAAGCCTCTTTCTTCTCGCCGATATGATCGCGGTAGAAAAGCCTCATCATACCGCGCACGTATGCGCGGTCGGTTTTCACCGATTCGATCGGCACCGAAAAGGTTTTTGAAAGCAATGCCTGCACCTGCGGATACGGCAGAATGGCGATCTGCGCTTCAAGCTCCTCGCTGAGGTTTCCAAAGCGCATGTTTGCCTGATGCACGGTCAGAGCATGCCAATAGGCCATGGAATCAACGAGCGTGCCGTCAAGATCGAAAAGCATACATCTGACGCCGTCTGTATTGATCATAGTCATTTATCCTCTTTTCTGACGAACGGTGTATTTTTTCAAAAGTGCGGTCGGGTGATAGGCGAGCTTCGACTTGCGCAAGCCCTCCACACCGCAGTCCTCTTCCCTATTGATATACGGCACGTTCGCATTTTCGCGCGCAAAAAGATTGACCAGCGTCTGGTAGGCACCCACTGCCGAAAAATCGGCTTTTTCCACGTGGTCAAAGACGGTATCGCCCACACGTTCGCCGATCACAAAGCCGAACACGCGCCCGCCTGCCGTCAGAATACCGCCGCTCTGTCCGTAAAGATCCTCGCTTTCAAGCAGCTCGCGCACCGAGAGAAGCTCTTCCCTCGCTTCCTCGCTCAAGTTCTGCTTTTGCTCTGCGTAAGTGTCTAAAAACGCGAGTGCGAGCGGTGCATTTTCACGCGAAAGCGGTAGCAAGGCCGCCTCTCCGTAGGTGCGGCAAAAGCGTGCGATCTGGTTGCGCTGTCCATGGTAGGCACGGCCGCCAAGCGTGACGAGATCCTCGGTTTTGTAAAGATAATCGTACCAATCGCGGTCGTCCTCGGCCACGGCATCGGGATAGCGTGCAAGAAAGCGCGGCAAAAGCGATTCAGGCACGGCGCAAAAATCGGGTGCTCCGCCGCAAAAGGCTTCAAGGGTATCAAGCGCACGGTCAAGGTCGTCACCGATCGGCACGGCATAGTAAAGGCCGTCGCCGTCGCTCATGCGCAGATAGAGCGTACCGTCCTTCAGGGCGTATTCGGTTTTGTAACGGCGGCGAAACATCAGCAGCACGCAAGGGGTATAGTCGCAAAGTCGGCCGTACGCGCCATATTTTTCAAAATGTGCGCAAAGAAGCGGAGCGCAATCGGGACTTAAGGGAGTGAAAGCCAGACTCATGACCGTCCTCCCGAATATCTTGATTCCAAAAGCCATGCGGGCGGCTCGTCGGGGGGCGGTGCCTCCGAGGGATCGGCCTCGCGCGCATAAACGGGCTCGGCACGCTTCGGTCGGTCGGCTCTTTCTGCAAAAACAAAGGATGTGCGCTCGCCTTCAAGGACGAGTGCGGCATCGAAGGCATTGCCCTTTTTCGAGATAAATCCGTGCAAAAGCTCGGTTTTTTCACCGCGCAAAAGCGCACGCGCCGCCTCAATCGGCACAACGCGCGAGCAAAGCGTGAGAGGAATGCGGAACTTGCATTCCTTATAGGCGCGGCAACCGTAATTGTAGCGGCCGCGCACGACCTCGTTGCCGCAAAGGGGGCATTTGCCGACAGGATCGCCGAAAAAGCCGCTGTCAAAATCCTCGCCCGCGCCCCTTTTCGCGGGGTGGAAGACGAGATCAATCTCACGCTCGGCCATGCGCACGCTTTCCTCCACCGTCATTTTGCCGCGGTAGACGCGCTTGAGTGCCTGACCAAGCTCACTTGTTTTGTATTTATCCATGGCAATCTGCATTTGAGAGAGTGATTCAATGAGATAAATACCGCCCGGGAGAATCGAATACACGTCCTTTTTCAGCTCGATATAGCCGCTCTTGCGCGCGTTATCGATGATGCCCGTGCGCGTGGCCTCGGTGCCAAGCTCCAAGCCCTCAAAGATGGCGCGGTAATCCTCCTTGTCGTCCTCGGGCGTGTCGGCATTTTCTGCCGTCTCTGCCGCCTCCGAGGCCTTTTCCTGCTCCTTTTGCTTGGCGCGATCCTCACGGAAGGGATTTTTTAAATAATTATTCAAGGTTTCGATGGTATAATGGCGCGGGGGTGACGTTTCCTTTTCCGCAGGAGCAAAGGCAAAGCGAAGCTCGTCCCCCACCTCAAGCGGCGGCAGGAATTTATCCTTGACCGCCGCGTCGTCATAGGCAAGCCAGCCCTTTTCAAGCACGGTCGTCCCCTTCAGGGTAAACTCCTCCCCGTTATCGAGGCGCAGCTTGATCTCGGTTTTGGCAACCTTGCAGGGCTTAGAACAGAAAACGGCAACGAACCGACGGAAGACCGCCGAATAGACCTGCATTTCCTTGTCGGTCAGACGGCTCTTGTCGGGAATCTTATAGGTCGGCGTCAAGGCCGAATGCGATTCGATTTTGGAATCGTCAAAGATGGATTTATGGAAGCGGAACTCAACGGGATAACCCATTTTCCCGATCACGCCGAGCACCTCCTTCGCCTTGCCCTGCTCGGCTGTGGCCAGGTATTCGGAGTTGGTACGCGGATAGGTCAGATATCCCTCCTCATAAAGCTTCTGCACGATGGCCAGGCTCTCGTCCATCGGCATTTTGTATTTCTTACCGAGCAGGTTCTGGAGCTTGGAAAGCGAATAGAGCTTGCCGGGGGCAAGCGTTTCCTTTTTGACCTTTTTATCCACCACATGGCAGCTCATCTCATTGAGCGCACGGCAGTATTCCTCGGCCTTATGCTTTTCGTTTGCCGCAAATTTCTCGCGGCAGGTGATCTCCACGCTCTCGCCCTTCCATTCGCACTTGCCGACGATTGCATAATACACCTCGGGCTTGAAATTGCGAATGGCCATATCGCGGTCGTAAATGGCCTTGACGATCGGCACGATCACGCGCCCCACGCGCAAAAGCGTACCGCACTTCAAGGTGGCATAGCGCGTGAGATTCACGCCGTACAGCCAGTCGATATAGGTGCGCGCAAAGCCTTCGTTTGCCAGATTGTCGTACTCTTTTTCCTCTTTCATATCGGCAAGCGCGGCGGCCACGGGTTTGGGTGTCTGGTCGGGCAGCCACAAGCGGCAAAGCCTTTTTTCGCTGTGCAATGCGTTTTGCACGCAAAGGCGCACGATCACCTCGCCCTCTCGGTCGGCGTCTCCCGCATTGACGACGGTATCCACGTCCTCACGGTTGCAAAGCGTTTCGATCACGCGGAACTGCCGCGCGATGCCATCGTCGCCCGCACGCAAGGAAAAACGGAATTTTTCGGGAAAGCACGGCAAGCCTTCCATGCTCCAGCGGCGCTTTTCGCCCGTCCCCTCCGCTGCCTTTTCATCATAATCTTCAATATCGGCAAGTGAAAAAAGATGGCCGAACGCCCACGTGACGATATAGCCGCACCCCTCAAGATAGCCGCTTTTTTTGCTCATGCGCGCGCCGTTCCCCGCCGCCTCTTCAATTCCTGCGGCGATATTGCGCCCAAGGCTCGGCTTTTCGGCAATGATCAGGATCATCTTTTTCACCTCCGTTTGTGCGTTCTTTTTCAATCCTTATTATTTTACCACATTCATGCGCAAAAAACAATCGCTTTTCACATTCTTTTTGGTCGTCAGCATCATTTCTTTTTGCCCAGGCGCACCTCGTCCTCATCGGGCACGCAGCGGGCAAGCGCGCGGTTTTTGAGTGCCTTTTCGGCGCTGACCTCACGCAAAACCGTCAGAAAATCGGGAAGTTCACACCGCTCCTCTTCGCTTGCAAGCTCAATTTCAAGCACCGCCGTGCGCGCCCAGAAGGGATAAAGGTCAATTTCCAGCACGTGCGTGCCATAGGGAATCATATACCGCCGCTTTTCAATCGGCACGCGCGTTTGGTCGCGCAAAAGAAGCAATTTTTCATAGGCCGCTTCGTCAAGCTCGCTTTCAAGCTCTTCGGCCGTCAGATCGCTTTTGCGCCGCTTGACGGTTTCAACGAAGGAGATCCTTCCGTCATCATAAACGCTTTTGCGCACACGGCGCGCCTCGCCTTTCTCGCCGACGAGATAGGTCTGCACGATATCGCGGTAATGCGCCCCCGCAAGCGAGGCAAGGGATTCCTCCGACGGCCGCTCGATCAGGTATTTTCTTTCAATCTCCAAGGGACTGCTCATACGCTTCTCTCTTTCCTTTTTCTTTGATTTCAGTTTACCATAATTCCGCAAAAAATTCAAGTCTCATTCTTGTGAATATTTATGCAAATATACAATATTTTGTGCATAAACTATTCATTTTGTGAGTTTTTCAACAAAATAGAAAAAATAATAAAATAACCGCTTGACAAAACCTTTTTTTCGATGTATAATTATTCAAAAAGTTTTGAAATCGAGATGAATGAAAATGAAAAAAGTTTTTATAGACGGCTCTGCCGGCACCACGGGCTTGCGTATCCGTGAGCGCTTGGCAGGACGAAACGATATCACGCTGCTCACGCTTCCCGAGGAGCTGCGCAAGGAGAAGTCGGCGCGCCACCGTATGCTGAACGAATCCGACATTGCCTTTCTGTGTCTGCCTGACGATGCCGCCCGCGAGGCGGTTTCCATGATTGAAAACGACCGCACCGTCGTTCTTGATACCTCCACCGCACACAGAACCAACCCTGCCTGGGCATACGGCTTTCCCGAGCTTTCCGAAACGCAAGCCGCAAAGATCGCCGCATCCAAGCGCATTGCCGTGCCGGGGTGTCATGCAAGCGGCTTCATTGCTCTCGTTGCGCCCTTGGTGGCAGCGGGCATGATCTCCCCTGCGCTTCGCCTGACGGCCACCTCGCTGACAGGCTATAGCGGCGGCGGTAAAAAGATGATTGCCGATTATGAAAGCGAGAGCCGTTCTTCACTCCTTGACGGCCCACGTCAGTATGCCCTTGCGCAAAAGCACAAGCACCTGCCCGAAATGCAGGCAATGACAGGCCTTGAAAACGCCCCGATCTTTTTGCCGATCGTCGGTGATTTTTATTCGGGTATGGAGGTTACCGTGCCGCTTTTCGCCGCTGACCTGCAAGGCACGGCAGAGGATATCTGCGCACTTTACGAAAAAACCTACCGCGGCCCGCTCGTTACCTACGTGCCAAACGAGGCCGATGCCGAAGGCGGATTCCTTTCGGCCGCCGCCCTCTCGGGGCTCGATACCATGCACGTCACGGTTTCGGGCAATGACGAGCGCATTCTGCTCATCGCACGCTACGATAACCTCGGCAAGGGCGCATCGGGTGCGGCCATTGCCTGCATGAACCTCGCCCTCGGTCTGCCGATGGAAACAGGGCTTTCGCTGTAAGGACACTTTCTATAAAAAGTAAAAGGATCAAAAGTATGAAAATTCTCGAAAAGGGCGGCGTTACGGCCGCCAAAGGCTTCCGTGCAAACGGCATTCATTGCGGCATCCGCAAAAATAAAACCAAGCGCGACCTTGCGCTGATCGTCAGCGACGTGCCCGCCTCGGCCGCCGCCGTCTATACCACCAACCTCGTCAAGGGTGCGCCCTTGACCGTCACCAAAAAGCATCTTGAAAACGGACGTGCACAGGCAATCGTCTGCAATAGCGGCAACGCCAACACCTGCAATGCCGACGGCATAGAGATTGCCGAAAAGATGGCGGCTTTGACCGCCGACGCGCTCGGTCTTGACGCGTCCGACGTGCTGGTTGCCTCCACGGGCGTCATCGGGCAGCGTCTGTCGCTTGAGCCGATTGCCGCGGGCATGAGTGCCTTGGTTGCAGGACTTGGCGACTATAGCGACGAAGCAGCCGAAGGCATCATGACCACTGACACCGTGAAGAAGGATATTGCCGTTGAATTCACGCTGGGCGGCAAAACCTGCCGCATGGGCGGTATTGCCAAGGGCTCGGGCATGATTCATCCGAACATGGCCACCATGCTGGTTTTCATCACCACGGATGCCGCCATCTCCCCCGCGCTTCTCGCAAAGGCACTTTCCTCGGATATCAAGAATACCTTCAATATGGTGAGCGTGGACGGTGATACCTCCACGAACGATACCGTCACGCTTCTTGCAAACGGTATGGCGGGCAATGCCGAGATCACCGATGAAAAAAGCGAGGATTTCGCCGTCTTCATGCAGGCACTCAACACCGTCACCGTCCATCTCTGCCGCATGATCGCAGGCGACGGCGAGGGTGCGACCAAGCTGCTCGAATGCCTCGTCAGCGGTGCGCTTGACGAGGAGAATGCCAAGGCAGTGGCAAAATCGGTTATTTGCTCTTCGCTCTTCAAGGCCGCCATGTTCGGCGCCGATGCCAACTGGGGACGCGTGCTTTGCGCAATCGGCTATAGCGGTGCGCGCGTGGACGTCATGAAGGTCGGCGTTGCGTTTGAATCAAAGGCCGGCAAAGTCGAGGTCTGCCGTGACGGCGCGGGCATCGATTTTTCCGAGGAGATTGCCAAGGAAGTGCTTTCGGAAAAGGAGATCAACGTCCTCATTACGCTCGGTGACGGTAACGCCTCTGCCACCGCCTGGGGCTGCGATCTGACCTACGATTACGTCAAGATCAACGGCGATTACCGCACCTGATCCTTTAAAAAGAAACGGAGAAAAAGAAATGGAACTGACAAACGCACAAAGAGCCGAGACCATTGTTCGCGCTCTTCCCTATATTCAGAAATACTACGGCAAGATCGTCGTTGTCAAATACGGCGGCAATGCCATGATCAAGGACGAGCTGAAGGAAGCCGTCATGGGTGATATCGCGCTGCTTTCCCTGATCGGCATCCGCGTGGTGTTGGTGCAC
>JAFVXT010000146.1 GCA_017501005.1 Clostridia bacterium | reverse complement strand
GTAAAAAAGCGAAATTTTGTAGTGTTTTTAATGAGATACCCCCTGGAGGTTGCCAGATTTAGAGCAGAAATCGTTGATCTCGCGAACGTCGGCGTACTTGGTACGACAGAGCGCGAGAGCGACGATAGAACAAAAGGATATAATAAAAAGGGGGAAAACGGGGATAAAATCCCTGTTTTCTACCTCAAATTCATCTACAATTGATAAAACATACTGAGGGGCACCGTTCTTATGAACGATGCCCCTTTTGTTCGTTTCTGCCTAAATGTGACAGCCTCTAAAATTTCATTGTCATTTTTGTTAATCTATAAAGGTAATGCCGTTTTCGCTCATAGATGCGATCCGTGCGAGCGATTCCACGCGTACACCCTGACGGCGAATTTCATCACCGCCGCCTTGGTAGGCCTTTTCGATCACGATGCCCGCACCGACGACCTCGCAGCCCGCATGACGGCAGATGGAAACCAGCCCCTGCAAGGCGTTACCCTTGGCAAGAAAATCGTCGATGATCAGAATTTTTTCGCCTTTGGTCAGAAAATCGCGCGAAACGATGACGTCGTGGCTGGAGTTGTGCGTATAAGAATCCACGCGCGCCATATAAACGTCAGCCGAAATATTCGAGCTCTTGGATTTTTTGGCAAACACAACAGGCACGCCGAAATAGCGTGCGGCCAGGCAAGCAATACCAATTCCCGAAGCCTCGATGGTCAGAATTTTGTTGACACCCGCATCCTTGAACAAGCGGTAAAATTCAGCACCGACCTCATCAAGAAAGGCAACGTCCATCTGATGATTCAAAAAGCCGTCCACCTTCAAAACGTTACCGATGGCAATGCTGCCTTCTTTTAAAATCTTTTCTTCCAGCTTTTTCATAATGCTTCACTCCGTTTCGATGATATTTTTAAAAGATCTGACCGCCCAAAGGCCGCCTTGGAAGCTCATATTTCCCGTGCGATTCACCCTTGTTGTCAAGAAATTCAATAGTGACGCCGTTTTCATGCAGATCGGCAACCGTGCCGATAAAGCGAGGCGGCAGTTGAGAGGTCTGCGTTCCGCGCACTCCCTCCGGTCTTGTGCCTGTCACGGTCGGGAAGGTCAGCGGCGGATAATCGCAAGTGCCTTCGCGCGGCGGATCGAGCTTGACCAGATGCGCGTGCGCCACCAAAAAAACGTCGGGGCAAATGGCGGAAAGCCGCGCCATCCATTCGGCGGAAAAGACACGGTCCTGTTGCCAGTCGGGACCGACATGACAAAGGGCAATCACGTGCTCGTATTCTTCGTAAATACCTTCCTCAAGAATACGGTCGAGGAACGCCATCTGACGGGCGCGGAAGCCTTCGTAATCGGCAAGTCCGCCGTAGGCGGGGTGATCGTCTTGCTTGTCCTCGCCGTAATCGAGAACGATTCCGAAAAGACTGCCCGTACGGAACGTATAATAGCTACGGCCGTCATCTGTGCCGACGTATTCGGAAAGCAAAGGTGCGGCATCGCCGCGCGTATCGTGATTACCGCGTACGTACACAACGGGAATCCGTCCTCCGCTGACGCGCGAAGAGATCTTGGCGCAGCCGAGCAGATCGTCTTCAGTCGCACTGCAATCGGGGATATCGCCGTTCAGGATCAAGAGATCAATCTCGCCCGCCCGACGCGCCATTTCGGCGGCCATATCGTATGCGCCGTGGGAATCGCCGATCATGGCAATACGCAGAGCGCCCGCATCGTTCGGCGGACGGAAAGCATAGGTCTTTTCCTGTCGAATGCCGGTTTCAAATTTGTAGGGCTCACGGGATAATACGCGACGAAATCCGATCGTATAGGCCTTTTCACGGTCAAGCAGTACCGCGGGAACGGTCAGGCGGTGCACCTTCTTCTTGTGGCTGACGCATCCGTTGACGCTGTCTCTATACGTGACGCTTCCGATACGAACCCATGCACACCCCTCCTCCTTCGTGACGAAAATGATCTGATACTTATCTTCCACAAGATAAACGACGGCATCCTCGGTAAGATCGGGCATAGATATCGTTTTTTGATTGTCAAAAAGCTCCTTGAGTGTTTTTGCTTCCTCGGCGAGTCGGGAAAAATCCTCCTCGGGAACGTATTCAAGATAAACGGGGCAATCCACACCGCGCTCGCAAAGAATTCTGACAAGCTCTTCGTTCATCGCAAAGCCTGCCTTCAAGGAATAGTGACTGCCGTTTGCATCGGTGGTCGAGAAATAAATGCCCTTCAAGTAAGGCGCAAGCTCACAAAGATTATCGTAATTGTATTCGTTCGAACGTGCACGGTCTACGCGAAAGGCAACGCCCAGCCGTTCGCAACCAACGCGTGAAAGGAACACGCGCGTGCGGTCGCCGTCGTCGCAAAGCGTGCTTGCGCAAAGCTCCAACGCAACAGAAAGGCCGTAATCTTCGGCCGTCGCAAGAATCTTTTTCGCTTCATTCACAAGAAACGTCTCTCTTGCCGCATCGATTTTCGCAGACGGCATGCCGTCGCAACGGATCCGCACGCAGGGTGCGCCAAATGAAACGGCCGCACGGCAATACCATTCAAAAACGGCACTGTCACTGTCTCCGAGGGTAAAATCGGTGGCATACGACGTAGCAGTCAAGCCCGCTTCCCTGATCAGTGCGCCGATTTCGGCTGCACGCAAGGTATCCTCGGGCGCAAGATGGTGTGCACTGCTGATCTCAATGGCGCGAAGCTCGGCCAAGGCCGACGCATGCACGATCTCCTCGACCGTACGGTTGCAAAAGGCAACAGAAGTCAATCCGTTCAACATGGCGGAATCCTTTCGGTAATATTTGGATCAAAAAATCGGTTTTTGCGTCGAAACAGCAGAGAAAAG
>JAFVXT010000145.1 GCA_017501005.1 Clostridia bacterium | reverse complement strand
CGTTAAATTCGTTGTGGCCGAGAATGGTCTCACCGAAGCGGTCGGACTTGTCAACATTGAAAAGCCAGTCGCGCACGCCGCCCTGCTTTGTCAGAAGGTCGCTTTCATGCTCGATCACCATCTTGATCGGCGTTTCCAGGCGGCCGATCTGTGCATCGTTGAGTCCCGAAGATTTGCTGTAAATAATAGACATAAATGTAGATTTCCTTTCGTTTGTCAAAAATTTTGATTTGTCTGGCACCGCGTCGGCATCATTTTGTCACGCGGCGGTAAAGTGAGGCAAGCTCACTGTCCGAAAGCCCCTCGAAAAGGGCACGCGAACGGACGAGAAGCGAGCTCGGCATGGCGGCGGCGCGTCCGCTTGCACGCGGTAAGGCGGGGCGCAGGTGCGCCTTCATCTCCTTTTGTGCAAAGAGATCAATCGGACGCTCGGCAAGCATGCGGTAGTTGGAGGCAAGGAATGCTTCTTCCACCGTCAGCCCCGCCTCACGAAGCTCGGCAAAGCGCGTCGGATTGCGCAAGGAGCCAAGAGAGATCGCCTCGCCGTCGGGCGAAAGCTCGGGAAAAAGCGCGCAAAGCGCCGCCATGTCCTCCTCCGCCCTCCGCGCATAGTCCTCGCCTTCTTCTCCCTCATCTTCGCCTTCAAATTCATTTTGCATTTTGCATTCTGCATTTTGAATTTTCTCGTCCTCGCCCTCTCCCTCATTGCATTTTGCATTTTGAATGGAAGCCTTTGACTCGTTCAAAGGCTTCACGCGTAAGCAGCCTTCGGCTGCGTCGCTACTTTGCATTGAATCCTCGGCAGAGGATTCGGCGGAGGATTCGCCAGAGGATTCGGAGGAGGCCTCGTTGCCGTGGGTGGAGCAGTAAGAAGAGTCGGCAGAGGCGTTCGCGCAGGCGTCGCTCTCCGAAGAATCCGTGCTCACAACCTCCTGTGCGTTGCTCTCCGAAAAATCCGTGCTCACAACCTCCTGTGCGTCGCTCTCCGAAGAATCCGTGCTCACAGCCTCCTGCGCATGCAGCGCACAGGTCTCGGGTGGGGAGATTTTGCATTCTTTGTTCCTCATTTCCCGTTCCTCGTTTTCCTCTTATCTTCCCACGCGCAGATCGGTACCGCGGCGGACGGTCGCGGCAGGCTGATCCGAGGTGTGAAGTGCGCGGATGAAACCGCCTTCATTGGTTGCATAGGGGTTCTGTCTTGTCTTTTTCATGTGGTTATCCTTTCTTGGTTTATCGTGTTATTCGTCGCTAAGAAGGGCTTTCTTGTAGCCCTCAAAGCGCTCGTCCAGCAACGAGGCGAGAATCGAGGCACCGTTCGCAAGCTCGGAGGCCTCCTCGTAGGAAAGCCCCGCCGCCAGCGCGTAAAGAAGTCCGTCGTGCTCGCTCATGTTGTTTGAGGCAATGTAGCTGATCACCGAAAGGCGGTCCTCGAAGGACGCGCCCGAGGAAGTGCCCTCCAGCTCGTCGTAAAATTCGCCGTAGCTCTCGGCCAGCGCCGCGGCCGCGTCCTCCAGGGCACGCTCGTAGCTTGCCTTGCGCTCGGAGGCCGCGTAAGCACCGTAGCCGCTCCCTTGGCCGTTTTTCGAGCGAATGGCCCGCGCCCGCGCATCGTAATAGTCACGGCGCGCATCAAGGATCTCGCGCTCATAGTCGGTACGCGCCTCGGCGGCGGCAGCCGACCCCTGCCACTCGTCAAGGGACAGACGCTCGCCTGCACGGTAGGCTTGGGTAGAGGACTGCAGATAGTTGCGCATCACGTCCTCAACGTCGGCGCGTGTCAGAATTTTTTGCGTCTTGTCCTGCTTGTCCGATTCGGTCGAAAAATTCGACCACACGTCACGGATCAGCTCTTCAATCGTGCGTTCCTCGCTCACTCGGCCTCACCTGCCTCTCTTGCTTCGCTCGCCCTTGCCTCTCCCTCGTTCACACGAATCCCGTCGCTCACATCTCTTGCCCTTTGCAGTGCTTCGTCAATAAGAGTTGTCATTTCTCTTTGCTCGTTCCGTGCAAGCTCCTCGAAATACTCAACGTTTTCACGTGCAAAGGGGTAGCGTGCCTGCTCCTGACTGCGCCAGTAGCGCAGGAGCGTGACGGGGGAGGTGGGATCGCCGAGCGTGCCCGCGCGGAGATTCTCAAGGTTCTTTTGCCAGAGCATGTCGCGTGCAAGCTCGGGGGCATCGTTCTTCTCACAGGAGAAGAGGTAGTCGGTGTCGTAGTAGAAGCCGCCGCACGATGCGTCGTAGGTCAGAAAATCGTAGCGGTTGAAGACGTCGCGGCCGCTTCTGCCCAGCGCGTCACGGAAGGAAAGCTCGCGTGCACCGTCGGCAAAGGCAAGGTGAAGCTCGAAGATCAGGCGGTCGAGCTTGGCATACGCCGCTTGCTTCATACGGCGCTTGGATTCAAGACGGCCTGCCGCCTGCGCGATCTGCAGCTGCTTGGCCACGCCCGACTGCGCGTAAACGTCGCTTTCGCCCTGGAAGGTGTCGGTGATACCGATGATGCGCTTGGCCTGGCGGTAAAGGCGCTCGGCCTGGGTGACGTCCTGGGCAATGGACGGTGTGGTGTCAAGCGTGCCGTAGTCCTCGGCACGCTCGCCCTCGCGGAGCTTGAGCACCTGCCCGAAGACCGAGTTGTTCAGCGTGATGCGCGCGTCCTCGGGCATCATGGGGGTGATCCCCGCACGCATCAGCTTCTGATGAATGCGGGATTCGATCTTGTTGATCTGCTGTTGCTGGGGACGAATGATCAGACAGTCGCTCGTGCCGAGCAAGCGCCGTTCCACGCTTGTGTTGCGGCGCAGAATCAGCGGAAACTCCTTG
The DNA here is from genome assembly GCA_017501005.1 of Clostridia bacterium. Taxonomy (GTDB): domain Bacteria; phylum Bacillota; class Clostridia; order Oscillospirales; family CAG-272; genus UBA1740. Next base: position 4,254 of record JAFVXT010000145.1, on the reverse strand, counting down.
GGCGCGTGGTAAGGGATCTCGCCAAAAAGCTCGGCCATCTTGGCCGTGCCGCGCCGACGCTTGCCCGATGCCGAGCGCGCGAAGGGAAGTGCGGATTCGCAAAGAAGCTCTTCGGCTTCCATCTCGGCCTTGCCGCGGCAGCGGCAAAGCGAAGCGCTCTGTCCGCAGCGGCGGCATCTCACGCGGCGGCGGCGGTAGAAATTCTCCTCGTCCGAAAGCGTCAGCTCGCCCGACCAGATGAAGCGCGAAACCTCGCCCTGCTCGTTTTTGTAGTAGCAGACGGCAAGCGTCACGGCATCGCGCCCCGAGGCCTCGGTCGCACCCGCCCCCTCTCGGCAGTCAACCGATGCACGCAGACTCTGCTCCTCGCTCACTCCGTAACGGCGGCAAAGCTCCTCGCGCGTGGTGCGCATGTAAAGGAAGCAGTAGTCCATGTCCTCAAGCTCGGTCATGCCCGGCTGGGGAATGAACTGCTCGGGGCTGATACAGCTGATCTTCACCCCGCCTTCCTTGCGCGCGCCTGCCTCTGCGTCCCATTCAACTTGCCAGATGCTGCCGCCGTAAACGTAGGTCATGCGCTCGTCACGGCTGTTGAACTCTTCAAGCGGCAAGCGCAGGCGGCTCTGGTGGCACAGCCGTTCGATCGAGGTCGCACGGCGGCTCTTCTCACGCGTGAAGACGAAGGAATCCACCTTCGGGGAGGGAATGTCTGCGCTGACCTGGCTCTCAATCAGCTCGTAGGTGATGTTGCGCGTTGCCGTTGCCTCTTCGTCCGAACCGTCGATCTTCTTGGAGCCCTCGTACTGTTCGCGGCAAAGTGCAAGCTCGTCAAGCGTTTCGCTGTAGTCGGCAAGCGCTTCTTCGAGCAAGGCGGCAAAATAGTGCCGCCGCTCTTCTTTTTTGGGAATTGTCATGGTTTTCTTTCCTTTCTATGGCCCTTCGGGCCAATATCACGCACGAGCATCTGCGAGTGCATATCACGCCGCGTTAGCGGCATATCACGCACGAGCGCACGCGGCGTAAGCAATCGTAGGGGAAAACTTTTGCCATAGGCAAAAGCTTTATGCGAAAGCAATCTTTGATTGCGTCGCTGCATATCACTCGCGTCACAGACGCGAATATCACGCCGAACACCGTGAGGTATATCACTCGCGTCACAGACGCGAATATCATTGCCCCTCAACGCGCGTCAAAGTGCCACTTGCGGCGCAGGTACTGCCGCGTCCTTTCGTCGGCGTGCGTGTAATCCTCCCACATGTCGTCGCTCCACGAGGCGCGGCGGCCCTGCCATTCGCCTTCGTCCTCACCGTTCGGACGGACGTGGAAGATGGCAAACGCACGCAAAGCGTCGGGCGCGTGGGTGATCTCGTGCGGCTCCTGCATGGTGTCGCAGGGCTTCGTGCGGTCGATTTGCAGGCGGGGTAAGCAGCGGCAAAGCTCCTCGCATTGGCGGAAAATGCGAAGCCTCGGGCCGTTTGCACGAACGGCCAGAAGCTCCTTGACCGATAGCCAGCCCGCCTCGCGGTCGTTCGACGAGCGCGTGAAGCGCACGCCGTGCTCGGCAAAGAGGGAAGCCTTGCTCTTGCCGCTCTCCTGGCTTCTGTGCCAGAGATCGGGAGGGGCTAAGGTGGCGTAGATCTCTTCGTCCTCAGGTGTCATGCCTCTGATTTTCTCGGCAGCGTCCGACACGATCACCCCCGACTCGCAAAGCTCGCGGTAAACGTACACGCGTCCGTCGGGGGCAACCGCGCACCAAAGGCAGACCAGACGGTCAAGACCGTAGTCGATCGCGCGGTAGCGGCGCCAGTCGCGCGGAATGACGAAGGGCTCGCATACGTGCTCCTTGTAGGAAAATTCCGCAAAGTATTGCCCTTCGAAGATCTCCCAGTCACCCTCCAGCAGGGCGCGCCGTTGGCTCTCGGGGAGAGCGGCCAGGCGGTTCGGGTAATCGGGGTCTAGGTCAAGCAGAAAGCGGTTGTCCTCCACGCGTGACGGTATGAAGATGCGCGTGCCGCCCGTCTCGTCCGTGAAGACCGTGTTCGCAGGGGCAGGGGTGACAAAGCGCCGCTTTACCCATTCGTGCCCGATCCCGCCCGGGTTTGTCGAGGACTTCACTTGCTTCGGGTAGCCGTTCGCACCGCGTACACGCGAGATGAGGTAGGTGTACTGAAATTCGGTAAAGTGCGTCAGCTCGTCAAAGCGTACCACGTCGTATTCGGCCGATTGGTATTGGTAGACGTCGCTTTCGTTTGCACAGTAGCCGAAGTCGATCAGCGAGCCGTTTGTGAATTTTCCCAGATGACTTTGCGAGTTGTAGCGGTAAAGCGTGCGCGGAAAAATCTCCAGACTGCTGCGGATCAGCGATTTGTCAAGCTCGGCAAAGCTCCGCCGCAAGATCAGCTGCCGCGAGCGCGGATACTTCAAAGCGAATAGAAGCGCGTCAATCAGCTGCCCGTAGGACTTGCCGCCCCCCGCCGCACCGCCGAACAGCACCTCACGCGCCGTCGCCTCAATGAACGCCGCCTGCTTTTTGCTCACCGAAAGCGAAAGCACCTTTTTTGACACGCTCGGCGCGCTCGGTACGCTCATCATCTCTGCACCCTGCGTTTGCAAAACGTCCTTTGCCGCCTCTGATGATCGCACCGTCTTTGTCACTTCGCTTTTGTTCATACGATTCGAACCTCCACTGCCAATGGGGTATTCTCCCCGCCGTCAAGTTCGGCACACTTCAGTGAGTCGAGCGCGTATTTACAAAAGGAAGAGTCATAACGGCGCAAAAGCGCTCCGTCAGTCAGTCGGTCACGAAGAATTGACTGACAGCGTCGGTAAGCACGCGCAAAGTAACCGTCGCGCTCTGCAAGCGCACGCAGCTCTTCGCCGTCGTAACCCACCGTGTCGGCAAACTTCTCAAAAGAGGGAACGCCCTCTGCCGCATCGTAATTTTGAAAAAATACAATCATCTTGTCTGCAAGCTGCTTCCTTGCTCTCACGTCAATTCCTCCTTTCCCGCGTGCGCCATAATGATTGTAGAATGTAGAAACGCTCTTCTGCGTTTCTACGAGTCGATTTTATCGACTCTTGCATGATTCATTTGACAAAATGAATCATGCTCTACATCATTTCAATGAAGATCGGCAAATTTTCGTTGGGATTTTAAAGAACCTTGCGGTTCTCCTTCGAAAATTTGTTGCCAAATCCTTGATTTGGCATTGAAGCAGTGCCACTTGGCACTGCTTCAACTTTCGATCATCATTATAGCGCAAAACGATGAGCTCGCTTTTGCGAACTCCTCTCATCGCGTCTGACGAAGTCAAGCGCATCACTTCTGACGAAGTCAAGCTTCCCCTGCCAAAACTATTCTACCGCTTTCCGCACTGCCGTTGGCCTCCCTTCTTTTTCTGCCGCCGCACCCATCACCCGTACACAAAAAACGCATTGTGCGCAAAACTGCGCACAATGCGTCATGGGAACTGTACCTATTTGCATCTGTTTTTTTCTTCTTCACTCAAATGACCGTTGCTGCCGCCATTACTAAAAAAATACCGCAGCCCGCCGTCGGATCGTTCACCGTCACGTGCGTCACCGCACCGACAAGGCGGCCGTCCTGAATGATCGGCGATCCTGACACGAGTGTGGTCAAGAAGGGACAACACTTTTTAACGAAAAATTCACAAAAAACGCCAAGAGCAACCAAACGGTTACTCTCGGCGGTAATGTTATTCAAGTTGATTTTTAATATTATCCTTTGGCTGGAATTTTGTTCGGATCAAGAGTGTAGGTTGTCCAAGTGACCTCTTTGATGTTCTTTCTGCTTTCAATCAAGGTATCCAACTCGTTTTTCGAAGCGAGTTTTCCGTTGATCGTAAAATAACTCTCATTTTCTCCGTCGTAAATCGTATAAATCGACTTGAACTTTGGCTCACTTTCGTTAAAACAGACTCTTGAAACGCCATAAGAAATCGAATCGTCCTCTAAATAAGTGGGGGAATGCCAATTATAGCTTCCGTCCTCATAGATGCGATCTATGGATTTATAAGGCAAGCTGTAAAAATAAACGGTACCACTTAAATATCTGAGCATGCAATAGTCGTTGAGATGACTTCTCAAAAGCAATTCCGCAGTCCCGTCGAGGTCCATATCCAGATAGCATATTTCAATCATGTTAGGATCTCTCATAGAGCTGCTTCCGAAGTATTGAAGGAGCTCCCAAAGATATTTGTTCTCGGAGTTTATTTTCATTTCATAATTCAGTAT
>JAFVXT010000144.1 GCA_017501005.1 Clostridia bacterium | reverse complement strand
GCGATTGCGTAGAGGAAATGAAGCTCGTGAACCGTGCGTTCATCGAGATCATGGTTGAAGGCGACGCAAACGGCCGCGGCTTCCAGTATCCGATCCCCACCTATTCGATCACCCGCGATTTCGACTGGTCGGATAACGAAAACAACCGTCTGCTCTTTGAGATGACGGCAAAATACGGTACTCCTTACTTCTCGAACTATATCAACAGCGATATGGAGCCCAGCGACGTGCGCAGTATGTGCTGCCGTCTGCGTCTCGATTTGCGCGAGCTACGCAAAAAGTCGGGCGGTTACTTCGGTAGCGGTGAAAGCACCGGTTCTGTCGGCGTTGTCACGTTGAATATGCCCCGTTTGGCTTATACCTCCGAGAATGAAGAAGAATTCTTCAAGAAGCTCGACTATTTGCTGGATATCTCGGCACGTTCCCTGAAGACCAAGAGAAACGTCATCACCCAGCTTCTCGAAGCAGGTCTGTATCCTTACACCAAGCGTTACCTCGGCACGTTCGAAAACCACTTCTCCACCATCGGTCTTGTCGGTATGAACGAAACCTGCCTGAACGCAAAATGGCTCCAGAAGGATCTGACGCACCGCGCATCCCAGGAATTCACCAAGAAGGTTCTGACGCATATGCGCGACCGTCTCTCCGACTTCCAGGAAATGTACGGCGACCTTTACAACCTCGAAGCAACGCCCGCAGAATCCACCACCTACCGTTTCGCAAAGCACGATAAGGAGCGTTACCCCGAGATCATCACCGCATCCGAAGGCGGCACACCCTACTATACGAACAGTAGCCATCTGCCCGTCGGATACACCGATGATATCTTCGAAGCTCTTGACGTTCAGGACGAGCTGCAGACGCTTTATACATCGGGTACTGTCTTCCACGCATTCCTCGGCCAGAAGCTCTCCTCCTGGGAAGCTGCAGCTGCTCTTGTCCGCAAGATTGCCGAAAACTACCGTCTGCCTTATTACACGCTTTCTCCCACCTATTCGATCTGCACCGAGCACGGTTATCTCGCAGGCGAGCACTTCACCTGCCCTGTTTGCGGAAAGAAGGCCGAGGTTTATAGCCGTATCACGGGCTATTACCGCCCCGTCCAGAACTGGAACGACGGTAAGGCCGCAGAATACAAGCAGCGCTTGACCTACAAGATCCGCGAGGATCAAGGTGCATGCGCAGCAGCTCCTGCCGCATGCTGCGAAAAGACCTGCGAGGATCTTCCCACCGTGGCGCAGAAGAAGCTCGTGCTTGTGACGACCACCACTTGCCCGAACTGCCGCATTGCCAAGAAGCTGCTTGACGATGCAGGAATCAGCTATGAGGTTTCGAACGCAGACGAAAATCCCGCCATTGCCAAAGAGCACGGCATCACCAAGGCGCCTACTCTTCTGATTTTTGAGGAGGACGGCTCTGTCAAGAAGCTTTCGGATCTTTCTGCTATCCGTGCGGTTGTGGCAAACGCATAATTTGGCGTCTCCCTTACCATCCTAAAAAGAAAATAGGCGGTGTACCAATCGGTGCACCGCCTATTCAAAAAGTTTTTCAAATGAGGATATGACTATGTATGATATTGCCATCATTGGCGCAGGTCCCGCAGGCCTGACTGCAGGCATTTACGCACGCCGTGCGGGAAAAAGCGCGGTTATTTTTGAATCTTCGGGCATCGGCGGACAGATCGCCCAAGCCGGCCACATCGAAAACTATCCCGCTTGCCCCGACATTCTCGGCATTGATCTTTCGAATGCCATGTACGAGCAAGCCGAAAAGCTCGGCTGCGATTTTGCTTTTGATGCTGTCACAGGCATTGAAAGGATTGACGGCGGCTTCAATGTCAAGGGCGAATACGAATCGCACGAGGCCAAAACCGTGATCATTGCCACGGGTGCTTACTGCCGCCATCTCGGCGTTGAGGGCGAAGAGCGTCTGATCGGCCGCGGCGTTTCCTACTGTGCCGTGTGCGACGGTGCTTTTTACCGCAACAAAGAGATCATCGTTGTCGGCGGCGGCAACTCCGCGCTTGAGGACGCCGTCTATCTCACCGCATACGCTAAAAAGGTCACGCTGATCCACCGCCGCGACGAATTTCGTGCCGACAAGGCTGTCATCGAAGAAGCGCTCAAGAATCCCCGCATTCAAACTGTCATGAACGCACGCGTGGTTGAGATCATCGGTGAAGATGCAGTCAGCGCCGTCAAGGTAGCGCATAACGACGGAATCAGCGAAACAGTCCCGACCGACGGCATTTTCATTGCAGTTGGCCGCGAGCCGAAAAACCGGGCGTTTGCCTCCTTGATCTCGCTTGATGAAAGCGGTTACGTCAAGGCAGACGAAAGATGCCTGACCACTTGCGACGGTATCTTTGTGGCAGGCGATTGCCGCACAAAAGAGATCCGCCAGTTGACCACCGCCACCTCCGACGGCACGGTGGCCGCACTCGCCGCCGTCGCTTATCTGAAAAAAATAGAATCGTGAAAATCGCAGGCTTTGAAAAATTATCACTCGTTGATTACGACGGCTATACCGCTTGCACGGTCTTTACGCCCGGCTGTAATCTTCGCTGCCCCTTCTGCCAGAACGCAGCTTTGCTCGGCTCGGCCGAATACTTCATTCCCGAGGAAGAAATCTTTGCGCATTTAAAACGCAGAAAAGGACTGATTGATGCCATTTGTATTTCGGGCGGCGAGCCTACGCTTTTTAGCGATCTGCCCGATTTTATCCGCCAAGCTCGCTCATATGGCGTGCGTGTAAAGCTCGATACAAACGGCACGAATCCCGACATGCTCGGCCATCTTCTCTCCGAAAACCTGCTTGATTACGTGGCAATGGATATCAAAAACGCGCCTGCAAAATACGATTTGACGGCAGGTGTTGCCGTGGATTTTTCGAAGATTGAGCAATCGATTGCTCTTTTGAAAAATGCCCGAATCGATTATGAATTCCGTACCACCGTGGTTGCAGAATTTCACACGGAGGAGGATATCCGCGAGATCTGCCGCCTGATCGACGGCGCACCCGCTTATTTTCTCCAGCAATTCCGTGACCGCGATACCAATTTGCAGGACGGCTTGCACGCGCATGATGAAGAGACCTTCAAGCGCTTTGGCGACATCGCCCGCCCGCATTTCAAAAGATTTGGTCTTCGCGGACTATAAAAAAGCATACCAAATGCGAGATTTGCATTTGGTATGCTTTTTTTACAGCTGCCGATTGGCGCGCCTGAAGCCAAGCGGTGACACGCCGTGCACCGACTTGAAGAGGGTTGAAAAATAGTTTGAATCGTTAAAGCCGCAGGAGAAGGCAATCTCGCAAACCGATGAGCTCGTATTGAGCAAAAGGCGCTGTGCTTCCCTGATGCGCAGCATATTGAGATATTCTTTGAAACCAATCGACGTTGTGCTTTTGAAGAGCCGCGAGAAATGGCTTTCGCTGAGCATGGCGCGCCGTGCCATGCTCTCAAGCGTAAGATTTTCGGCATAATTGGCGGTCATGTAGCAAATCGCATCGTCAATGATGATGTTGGTTTTCTCAAAATTCTCCTCCTTGCCCGAATGCGCTGATCTGGCGATCTCGCTTAAAAGAAGCGTGATGCTTCCCTTTAAAAGCTCATACGAAAATTCATCGGGGGATTGGCATTCTCTTTCAATATCCAAAAAGGTCTGATGAATGCGCGGCAGATTGTCTTCGGTGGGAGTATAGATATAATTCGGGAAGAATCGATAAAACTTCGGAACGATCACGGGATTGATAAAATCACCGTTGAAATGCAAAAGAATCCGTTCGCAAACATCCGAAATATAAACGGTTTTGTGCATGACGCCGCGCGGGATCAGGATAATATCGTTTTTTCTGACGGTAAGAATACGGTTACCGATAAAATAACGGCATTCGCCCGAAAGCAAATAGTATATTTCAAAGCGTGCGTGACTGTGCGAGGACATCATGACGTGACTGCAATCGTGTATGACACGCTCGAAAGTGAAATCTTCAATGCGCTTTTCCTTCATTCGACAAAAGCTCCTTTTTTTCGAAAGTTTGTCTTTACTTCATCATTCTAACATACAAAAGCAAAAAAGTCAAGATTTGCGCAAAAAAATGCATGATTTCAAAGGATTTCTTGATTTTTAAATTGTATAATGATAATTGGATAGTTATGCAAAAAATATTTTTGATACCAAAGGAATCTATACGATGAAAATGACAACAAAACAGCGTCCCGAACGCGTGATTCAGTTTGGCGAAGGCGGCTTTTTGCGCGGTTTTGCCGATTGGTTCATTCAGCACATGAACGAAAAAACCGATTTCAACGGCAACGTGGTTGTGGTTCAGCCGATCGAAAAGGGCATGTGCGACCTCCTTTCCGCCCAGGATTGCCTCTATACGCACGTGATCCGCGGTGTGGAAGGCGTTAAGAAGACCTTGGTTGACTCGATCTCCCGCTGTGTCAAGCCCTATGAGGATTTTGCTTCTTATTTGGCTCTTGCCGAAAACCCCGATTTCCGTTTCGTCATTTCGAACACCACAGAATCGGGCATCGTTTACCGCGCCGAGGATAAGCCGACCGACGAGCCGCCCGTATCCTTCCCCGCCAAAGTCACGCTTCTTCTGAAAAAGCGTTTTGATCTCGGTCTTGACGGCTTTGTTTTCCTTCCCTGCGAGCTGATCGACAAGAACGGCGAAACCCTCCGCTCGATCATTCTTCGCTATGCGGACGATTGGAAGCTCGGTGCAAAGTTTAAAAAATTCGTCAATGAGAAAAACATTTTCTGCAATACGCTGGTTGACCGCATCAACACAGGCTTTCCCGCCGGTGAGACCATCGACGTCGGATTTGAAGACAAGATGCTGAACACCTCGGAATTTTTCCATCTCTGGGTGATCGAAGGTTATCCGAAGCTGCTTGAGGAGATGCCCTTTGACAAAGCGGGCCTGAACGTGATTGTCACCGACTGCCTCGATAAGTACCGCACGAGAAAGGTCCGCATTCTGAACGGCGCACACACCTCCTTCGTGCCTTATGCGATTCTCAACAATTTCGAGACCGTCAAGGACTGCGTAACCGACAAGGTCATGCTCTCCTTCATTCGCGCGTGCATCTTCGATGAGATTGTGCCGACGCTTGACCTTCCCGAGGAAGAGCTCAAGGCCTATGCCGAAAACGTTCTCGAAAGATTTGCCAACCCCTACATCAAGCACATGCTTTCTTCGATCGCGCTCAATTCGGTATCCAAATTCAAGGTTCGCGTTCTTCCCTCGATCCTCGAATACGCCAAGCGTTTTGAAAAGCACCCGAAGAATTTGACCTTCTCGCTGGCACAGCTGATCAACTTCTACAAGTCGGGCAACGCCGCCATCAACGACGATCCTGCAGTGGTTGCCTTCATGCAGGAAAAGAGCGTAGAAGAAATCCTTGCCAACCAAGAATTCTGGGATACCGATCTTACCGAATATCTTGAAGATATTCTTCCCTTCATCCGTTAAGGAGTTGATACGATGCTGAAAATTCACGAGCTTGATAACGTGGAAATCGACCTCAATTCAGGTCACAAATATGCCGTCAAAGATATTGCAAACGGCGAAAACATTATCAAATACGGTCAACCGATCGGTCACGCGGTCACCGACATCAAAAAAGGTGAGCACGTTCACACGCACAACATCAAAACAAACCTTGCCGACAAGATTACTTATACGTACAACCCGAAGCTGCATCCGATCGAAAAAAGAAGCGACGTTCCAATCTTTATGGGCTATGAGCGCGCAAACGGCGAGGTCGGCATCAGAAACGAGATCTGGATCGTCAACACCGTTGGATGCGTCAATAAGGTGGCCGAGGAGCTTGCCAAGAGAACAGGCGCGCGCTTCTTCCCTCATCCCTTCGGTTGCTCACAGTTAGGCGACGACCACAAAACCACGCAAAAGATCCTCAAGGGCATGGTTAACCACCCCAACGCGGCAGGTGTTCTCGTGCTTGGTCTCGGATGCGAGAACAACAACATGGCGGCTTTCCGCGAGGTGCTTGGCCCCGTTGACGAAAACCGCGTAAGGTTCCTCATTTGTCAGGAGGTTGAAGACGAGCTCGCGGAAGGCGAGCGTCTGATCAACGAGCTCAAGGCCTATGCCGACACCTTTGAGCGTAAGCCGATTCCCGTTTCCAAGCTGCGCATCGGTCTCAAGTGCGGCGGCAGTGACGGATACAGCGGCATTACCGCCAATCCGCTTGTGGGCAGACTTTCCGACCGCATGATCTCATACGGTGCTTCCTGCGTTCTGACCGAAGTGCCCGAAATGTTCGGTGCGGAGCATTTGCTCATGGAGCGCTGCAAGGACGAGGAGACCTTCCAAAAAACAGTTGCCCTCATCAATAATTTTAAGGACTACTACACGCGCCACAACCAGGTGATCTATGAAAATCCCTCGCCCGGAAACAAGGCGGGCGGTATCACCACGCTTGAGGAAAAATCGCTCGGTTGCGTGCAAAAGGGCGGTCTTGCCACCGTTGTTGACGTTCTTGATTACGGCGACAGACTCAAGGGAAACGGCCTTTCGCTTCTGAACGGCCCGGGTAACGATATCGTTGCCATCACCAATTTGATGGCGGCAGGCGTTCATATCATTCTCTTCACCACGGGCCGCGGCACACCGATCGGAGGTGCTGTTCCCACAGTGAAGATTGCCACCAATCATTCGCTTGCCGAGCGCAAGAGCAACTGGATCGACTTTGATGCCTCCCCTATTCTCGAGGGCGAGGATCCGACCGAAGATTTCGTGCAGTACATCATTCGCGTGGCAAGCGGTGAAGAAACCGCAAACGAGCGCAACGGCTACCGCGAAATTTCCATCTTCAAGGACGGCGTAACACTGTAACTTCCATAAAATCATAACCCCAAAAAAAGACCGCCGATCGGCGGTCTTTTTCTATAAAATCATGGTTAATCGAGCGTTTTCTCGTCATGATCGGAGGGCGTATCGTCGGAGGCTTCATCAGACTCTTCGCTTTCACCCAAGGCCTCACGCGCTTCCTTTTCCTTGCGTTCAGCTTCACGGCGCTCACGCTCTTCGGCGGCGCGCTTGGCTTTGGCATTGGCCTCGGCACTCTTGGTGCGCTTTTCCTCCATCATTGCCTCAAGCTCTTCCATGGTCGCATCCTTTTCCATGACGGCTGCAAAGAGATCGTCCTCCATAACCTCATGCTTCACAAGGAATTCGGCAATAAAATCAAGCTTTTCGCGGTGTTCACGGAGAATTTCCTCTGCACGGGCATAAGCCTCGTCAATGATACGCTTGATCTCGGCATCAATTTTGGCGGCAGTTTCCTGCGAATAATCAACACCCGAATTGAAATCGCGGCCGAGGAAGACCTCTTCGCTGCTATGCTCTCCGCCGAAACGGACAGCACCGAGCAGGTCGCTCATACCGTATTTTGTGACCATATTCCGCGCAATCGCGGTGGCACGCTGAATATCATTCGAGGCACCGCCCGAAACGTCACCAAAGACAATGGCTTCGGCAACGCGGCCGCCGAGCAGCATAGAAATCTGCTCATTAAGCTCGCTCTTATAGACGCTGTAGCGATCCTTCGTCGGCGGATTCAAGGTATAGCCGAGCGCATTGCCGCTGGGAATGATTGAAATGCGACGAACGGGATCCTGCGACGGCAAAGCATGCGCAAGGATCGCATGACCTGCCTCGTGATAAGCGGTTTTTTTCTTTTCGGCTTCGGTGATACGGAGATTCTTCTTTTCGGTACCGACCATGACCTTCAAGGTTGCGTTTTCAATATCGCTCATACCGATCAGATGCTTGCCGTCACGCGCAGCCAGAAGTGCCGCTTCGTTGAGAAGGTTAGCAAGGTCAGCACCCGTAAAGCCAACGGTTGTCTGGGCGATCTTTTTGAGGTCAACGTCGCCTTCAAGAGGTTTGTTTCTTGCGTGAACCTGCAAAATCTCTTCTCTGCCCTTAAGGTCAGGATAGCTGACAGTAATTTGTCTGTCAAAGCGTCCCGGACGCAAAAGCGCGGGGTCAAGAATGTCGGGGCGGTTGGTTGCCGCCATGACAATGACGCCTTCATGCTTACCGAAGCCGTCCATTTCAACCAACAGCTGGTTCAAGGTCTGCTCGCGTTCATCGTGACCGCCGCCAAGACCTGCACCGCGGTGACGGCCGACGGCATCGATCTCATCGATGAAAATGATGCTGGCAGGTGATTTACGCGCAGTTTCAAAAAGATCGCGCACACGGGAAGCACCGACACCGACGTACATTTCAACGAAATCCGAGCCGGAAATCGAGAAGAAAGGCACGCCGGCTTCACCCGCCACTGCCTTGGAAAGCAAGGTCTTACCCGTACCGGGAGGGCCGACAAGCAGAATACCTCTCGGGATTCTTGCGCCCAAGCGTGTGAATTTCCCGGGATCCTTCAAGAACTCAACGACCTCTTCAAGCTCCTTCTTTTCTTCATCTGCGCCTGCCACGTCGTCAAATTTGACAGGATTTTTCTCGGCAGAGCCGAGCTTTGCATTCGCACGGGCGAAGGTATTCATACGACCGCCGCGCCCTGTTGCCTGCCGCATCATAAAGAACCAGAAGAAAATAAAGATCACGAAAATGATGATATAGGGCAAGAACTGAATATACCAGGGCGTTTCGCTGACCTTAACGGAATATGTGGTCAGGCTTCCGTTTGATTGCAGAAATTCTGCCTGCTGCAAAACGTATTCAACCTGATATTCAAAGGCAAGCTTACAGGATTTCTTTTTCTGCAGCTTGTTTCTTTCGCTTTCGACCTTCAGCGTTCCGTCAGCCCCTTCAAGAACGGAATATTCGTAGGCACTGACCGTGATGGTATTTCCATCTATTTTAAACTCACCGATCAAATCGTTCTTCAGCTCAAAAACAAGATCGCTGTACTCATATTTCTTATCGTTGTCACCGCCAATGTCGCTCAAAAGCGTTGCCGCCAGAACGAAAACGAGTACAAGCGCAACCAAAGCAATAATACTCTTAAAATTTGCTTTCATTTAATAGATTCCAAACCTTTCTCGCCCCGAAGATGCCGAGGCACTATATTTTAGCAGTAAACTTCGGGACTCAAAACACCGATGTACGGCAAATTGCGATATTTTTCATCATAATCAAGGCCATAACCGACAACAAATTCATCGGGAACTTCGAGGCCGACGAAATCGGGAGTAAAATCGACTTCTCTGCGCGAAGGCTTATCAAGCAAGGTACAGGTTTTGACCGACTTTGCCCCCTTCAGACGCAGATAATCAACGAGATAGGAAAGCGTGCGGCCGCTGTCAATGATATCCTCAATCACGAGAATATCGCAGTCAGCAATGTCCTTGCGCTGGATATCAAGGTGAATATTGATATTGCCGCGTGAAACGGTTCCCGAGCCGTAAGAAGAAACCTTCATAAAGTCAATTTCCACGATACTGGACTCAACGTATTTCATCAGGTCTCCCATGAAGACCACAGAACCCTTCAAAATACCGAGCAAAATCAATCTTTTGGAATGTCCCTTGTACGCCGTATTGATCTCGTCGGCCAAGCGGCGCACGGTACTCTTGATCGTTTCTTCATCGACCAAAACTTTTAGAATATCTTTATTCATCTTTGCCTCCATTCATGAAAAAATACGCATAAATTGTATTTGCCTTTTTTTCTCTCGGTTCACGCGGTGAAAAGCCCGGAATCCATAGAATCCCGAGGTCATCACAGAGCAGTAACCGTTTTTTTCTTTCGTCTATTGGAATTTTGCGATCTGAAAACATTTTTTTGACTTTGTGTGTCATGCCGCCGTAGCGGTAAGCGTCGCCGTCCTCGCGCTCGCGCAGATAAAGCGTTCCGCCGCCGTACGACTTTGAAAGATCAGCAAAAAACACTTGCCTGTACGTGTCCTTTAAACTCTTCAAATAAGCATCGTCCTTTTGGGTTTTGAAGGTGATGCCACATCCGAAAGCGTCAAAAATGTTTTCACCGAACACAAGCGCTTTTTTCTCAAAATGCGTTTCTTTTCTTTGCTTCAAGCTGTTTTTTTCTTCAAAAAACACCGTTTCCCGAGTAACACAAAATGCAAGATCATCGGGAAAATCAACACGACCGTTTGCACTCTCGGAGCAAAGAAGCGCATACGCATTTTGCAAATGCACGCCCTCACAGCCGCGCATACCGCCCTTACGGCGATAAAGCTCTTTTGTCACCCGTATAAAAATTGCCTCGTGAAGCCCTGCCAACGCCGAACGCAATACGCGGCCGTCCTTTGCATGCTTTTCAAGGAAAGCAAGCCCTTCTTTTTCAAGATAATCCTCGTCAAGCGAAAGATTGCGGCATACACGCGTGACGTTCTTTTCGACATCCTCGTGAATCCGAAGAAAAGACGGCACGACCTCACAGCGGATATAATTCCGTTTATAGTGGGGATCCCGATTGCTTGAATCAAAAACGTAAGAATAACCCATTTCATCAAGAGATGCGCGAATGTCTTCTCCGTTCAAGGAAAGAAGCGGACGCAGAAAGCGATCACGCTTTGCGGGGATCCCGCATAAGCCGCGCAAGCCCGTTCCTCTTGCCAG
>JAFVXT010000143.1 GCA_017501005.1 Clostridia bacterium | reverse complement strand
TCGGCATCACAAACGTCTTTACCGATAAGCACTTCATAGCCAAGATCTGCAAGAGTTCTGGCAATAATGGATGCGGTGCGCATTTCGGTCCACCCAACTTCGGGGTATTTATGAAAGTCTCTACGCTGACGTACCATTTCGGGAGTTACGTCATCTACTAACTTCATGATTTCTTCATACATAATTATGATTTTCCTTCTTTATAAAATACATCTATCATTATAAAAATACATCTATTATCATTATAACAGAAATTTTTGGTTTTGCAATACTTTTTCAATTTTTCACGGTAAAATTTTTCTCATAACATTGACAAAATCTTTCCTATGCGATCATACTCTCACGGCGGAGGTAATCTCTGACATAAAAAGAACCGTATCAAAGCACAATTTGCTTTGATACGGTTCTTTTTATAAAATCATTCTGCTTTTTGCTGCAAAAGATCGCGGATCTGCTTGAGAAGCTCTTCGGTGGTGGGATTGGCCTCGCGCTCGAGCCTTGCCTTCTCCTCTGCGGCTTTCTTTGCTTCCTCGATCTGTCTTGCCTTTTCGGCGTAGTATGCGCTGACGGCAGCCTTATCCGAGAATTTGATACCGAGCTTTTTCATTTCCTTGCGCTCTTCCTTGGTCGGCTTGCCCTCGTTCAATTCATCGGCAAAGCTCTTCTGTCCCTCGCGAACGCGGTTGAAGATCTTGACGATCGTGAAGAGAACGAATGCCACAAGGAAGAAATTGATGATGGCATTGATAAACGAGCCCCAGTCAATGTAAATCGACTTGGCAAGATCAATTTCGCTCGTAAGCGTGCCGTCCTCAGCCACAACGTAAGCACGCTTCAGATAAGTATACACTTCGCTGAGCGAATCCGTACCGAGAACCAGTGCAAGCAAAAAATTAACGAACGGCTTCAAGATAAAATTACTCAACCCATTCACAATCGCGGTGAAAGAACTACCGACGATGACACCGACTGCCATATCCACAACGTTTCCGCGTGTGATGAATTTCTTAAATTCTGCAAAAAAATTTTTCATAATTCCTCCGTTTTTATGTGACCGTCAAAAAAGGCGGTATGATGAGTATCACTTTACTATCATACCGCTTTTTTACCTTTTTGTCAAGCGTTATCGGGGGAAAAAAGGTGAAAAATGATGAAAATGCAGGAAAATGCGTCCTGATTTTCCATTTTCTTAAAAAATCACCTGAAACGCCGCTTTTTCTTACAAAATCAGCCGTCCGCATGCGTATCCCGCATAATCCTTCATAAGACTTTTGCCGTCTTGCTCATGGAGACGGCCGGCTGATTTTAAAATGAAAGCACGAAATTATAAATACCCGTGAAGAAGATGACCAGAATCAGGAGCGGCAATACGTAGCGGAAGTACGGCAAAAGTCCTCTCTTCATGCGAATGCCCTTACCGGTATTGCATTCCTCAAGATAATTTTCGTGGCCCCAGCCGAATTTTGTCACACAGAAAAGCAGGAAGACGAGCGAACCGAGCGGCAGGAGGATATTACTGACGATAAAATCCTCAATATCGAGAACCGTCAGTCCGTTACTCAAGGGAAGCGTCCAGAGGTTGTAGCCGAGAACAGCAGGCAGGCTTCCGAGGAAGACCAAAAGCGTATTGACAAGCGCGCAGACCTTCTTCGGCCATTTGAAATTCTCTACGCAAGCCGCCATCAGATTTTGGAACACGGCAATGACCGTCGTGAAGCTGGCAAAGGTCATGAAAAGGAAGAAGAGTACGCCCCAGATACGGCCGCCTGCCATATTGGCAAAGACGTTCGGCAATGCTTCAAAAATCAAGGGAGGACCGGCACTCGGCTCCACGCCGAAGGAGAAGCAAGCAGGAAAAATGATCAATCCCGACATCAAGGCAACGAAGGTATCGAGCGTACAAATGCGAACGGCTTCACCTGTGATGGACTTTTCCTTGGTCATATAGCTGCCGAAGATCTCCATGGACGCAAGACCGAGGCTCAAGGTAAAGAATGCCTGGTTCATGGCGGCGGTGATCACGTTGCCCCATCCAACGCTTGATGCACGGTCAAAATCGGGCAAAAGATAGAACTTCAAGCCCTCCGCCGCACCGTCAAGAGTTACGGAGTTGATACCGAGCACAATGATCAGAACGAGCAGGCCGAGCATCATGACTTTGCTGATACGCTCCAACCCCTTTTGCAAGCTGAAGCTGCACACAAGAAAGCCCGCCACAACGACAATGCCCATGAAAAGAACCATTTCAAGAGGGCTTTTCAGCATATCCGCAAAAACGCCCGAGGCCGCCGTTCCCTTCAGACCGCTGAAATCACCTTTGACGTACTTGACGAAATAGTTCAGCATCCAACCGGCAACGGTCGTATAATAGAACATCAAAAGATAGTTACCGAGCACGCACACCCAGCCGTGCAGGTGCCACTTGTGCTTCGGCTTTTCAAGCGCACGGTAACCGCTGACAACACCGCTGCGGCTCGCACGGCCGACAGAGAGCTCCATTGTCAGAATCGGCACGCCCATCGTAAGCAAAAAGAGCAAATAAAACAGAACGAACACGCCGCCTCCGTTTTGCCCTGCAACGTAGGGGAATTTCCACACGTTGCCAATACCGATCGCGCATCCCGCGCTGACAAGAATAAATCCGAGATTGGATTTGAAATTTTCACGATTTGCCATATGTCAAAACCTTTATTTTCTTATGATTAGTCAAACGGTGCAAGTAAATGAAGAATCATCTCAAACGGCATTCTCTTCGCCGTCAAAAAGAGTATCATCAGGGCGCGCACCCTCAAGCTTTTTCTTGAGCATCATATCCTTGACCTTCATGAGGCGCGTGCGGCTGCTTCTGTCAGATTCATCAAGCTTCATGGAAATGCTCTTGATGGCACGCTCGTAGCGAGGGATCATGATATGCTCGAGTGCATTGACGCGTCGGCGCGTCTTTTCAATCTCCTCCGCCAGAAGCTGTGCGGTTTTTTCAAGCTGTGCAAGCCGAATCATATCGGGAGCAAGCTCGGAGATGCGCGCAATGGCGCTGTCAAGACCGCCGGAGGTGAAGGCAAAGCCGAAGCAATCGTTATCGCCGTCGCCTGAGGTGTCTACGGAAAACACAGGCACTTCCACGCTCATCATATTGGTGCTGCTATAGCGAAGCGTCCGTTCGGTTTTGGGCAGCAACAGCGCTTCCCTGATCATTGCGGGATGGTTAACGGCCGCCGCCGCAGAAAAGCTCGCATAGGCCGAACGCAGAGATTCCTCAGCCTTTTCGCGCAAATCCCTATTCTCGCGCACGACCTCCAGAAATTGTTTCATCAGCTCGTCGCGCTTATCCTTTAAAAGCTTGTGTCCGCGCCGCGCTGTCAGGAGCCTTGTTTTCAGCTTTTTCAGCTCCATGCGCGTGGGGTTCACATGAATTTCCGCCATGTTATATCAGATTTCCTTTCTGTGCAAGCAGGTGAAAGGCATACGGTTACCGTCAGTTCCCTTTCCAATACTTTGCAACGATATCGGGCTTAATTCTCTTCATTTCACTGCGCGGAAGGATTGCCAGAAGCTCCCAACCGAGATCCAAGGTCTCTTCAATGGTTCTGGCCTCGTGGAAGCCCTGGTGAATATATTTTTCTTCAAAAGCATCGGCAAATTTGGCGTACAGGCGGTCCATCGGCGTGAGTGCCGCCTCGCCGAGCACCACCATCAGCTCCTTGGCTTCTTTTCCTCTTGCATAGCTGGAGAAGAGCTGGTTCATCGTTCCCGCGTGGTCCTCTCTCGTTTTGCCGACACCGATACCCTTATCCTTCAGACGGGAAAGCGAGGGCAATACGTCAACGGGCGGCTGAATGCCCTTGCGGTAAAGCTCACGCGACAAAATGATCTGTCCTTCGGTGATATAGCCGGTCAGGTCGGGGATCGGGTGCGTTTTATCGTCCTCGGGCATGGAGACGATCGGAATCATCGTGATACTGCCCTCGGAATTGAGCTTGCGGCCCGCGCGCTCGTAAAGGGTGGCCAAGTCGGTATAAAGATAACCGGGATAACCGCGGCGGCCGGGCACCTCCTTGCGCGCGGCAGAAACCTCGCGGAGTGCTTCGGCGTAGTTTGTGATATCGGTCAGAATGACAAGCACGTGCATATTGCACTCAAAGGCCAGATACTCGGCGGCAGTCAACGCCATACGCGGTGTGGAAATACGCTCGATAGCCGGGTCGGAGGCCAGATTGATGAACATAACCGTACGGTCGATAGCACCCGTGCGCTTGAAATCCGAAATGAAGAAATCGGCTTCCTCGAAGGTGATACCGATGGCCGCAAAGACAACGGCAAAGCCGCCCTCGGTATTGCGCACACGCGCCTGACGTGCAATCTGTGCCGCCAGATTGGCGTGCGGCAAGCCCGAGCCCGAAAAGATAGGCAATTTCTGTCCGCGCACGAGCGTATTCAATCCGTCAATGGTGGAAACGCCCGTCTCAATAAATTCGTCGGGATAATTACGTGCGGCAGGATTGATCGGCGTACCGTTGATATCAGGAGTGGCCACGGGAATCAGACGCGCACCGCCGTCGGTCGGCTCACCCATACCGTTGAAAACGCGGCCGAGCATATCGGGCGATACGGAAAGAGTGACACCGTGTCCCGTAAAGCGCACCTTACTTTCGGCAAGGTTCAAGCCCTGTGCGCTTTCAAAGAGCTGCACCAGCACGTTGCTGCCGTCAACCTCAAGCACACGGCAACGGCGGATACTGCCGTCGGGCAATTCGATCTCGCCGAGCTCGTCATACTTGACGCCGTCAACGCGGCGGATCAGCATCAAAGGTCCTGCGACCTCTTCTATAGTTCTGTATTCTTTCATCATGATTTTTTACCTCAATCAGTAGCTTCTTTCGGTCAGTGCGGCCAATTGCTCGTCAACTTCGCGTTCGATATCGGGATATTCGATACGGAAGTTTTCGCTTGATTTGGCACGACCGATGCGCTCGCGCACCGAAAGATCCGAAATCCTCTGCACGTCAGCACCCTTATCAAGTGCCAGCAGTGCTTTATGATAGAAGGAAAGGATCATGCCGAGCAAGGCATACTGCTTATCGAGCGCGGTATAGCTGTCGCCGTCTTCGAAGGCGTTTTGCTGCAAGAAGTCCTCGCGGATCGAGCGAGCTGCCTCAAGCACCAGTCGGTCGGACGCGGCCAGGGCATCGACACCGACCAGCTTGACGATCTCTTCAAGCTCGGTTTCCTTCTGCAAAAGGCCCATAGCTTCGTTGACCTGTGCCATCCAGCCCTCCGCAACGTTTCCTTGGTACCACTCTTCCAGGCGATCCTTATAAAGCGAATAGGAGTTCAGCCAGTTGATGGCGGGGAAATGGCGGCGGTAAGCAAGCGAAGCCTCAAGGCCCCAGAATACCTTGACGATACGAAGCGTGGACTGTGTGACAGGCTCGGAGATATCACCGCCCTGCGGAGATACCGCACCGATGGCGGAAAGTGCGCCGATACGGCGATCAGAGCCGAGACAAACGACCTTGCCCGCACGCTCGTAGAACTGCGCCAAGCGCGAGGTCAGATAAGCGGGATAGCCTTCGTCACCGGGCATTTCCTCAAGACGGCCCGACATTTCACGAAGTGCCTCTGCCCAACGCGAGGTCGAGTCTGCAATGACTGCCACGGCATAGCCCATATCACGGAAATATTCGGCAATGGTGATGCCCGTATAGATCGATGCTTCACGCGCCGCAACGGGCATATCCGAGGTGTTGGCGATCAAGACGGTTCTCTGCATGATCGACTCGCCTGTTCTTGGGTCGGTCAGCTCAGGGAACTCACGCAAAACGTCGGTCATTTCGTTGCCGCGCTCGCCGCAACCGATGTAGACCACGATGTCCACGTCGCTCCATTTGGCGAGCTGGTGCTGTACGACCGTTTTACCGCTTCCGAAGGGGCCGGGCACGCAAGCGGTGCCGCCCTTGGCGATCGGGAAGAAAGCGTCGATCACGCGCTGTCCTGTGATCATCGGTTCAGCGGGCGGCAGCTTTTCACGGCTGGGGCGTGCAATACGCACGGGCCATTTCTGCATGAGGGAAATTTCATGCTCCTTGCCCTTTTCGTCGCGCAAAACAGCCACGGTATCGTTCACGTGATAATCACCCGACGAAACAGAGACGAGCGTGCCGCGAAGCGAAGGCGGCACCATGATACGCTGGCGCACCACCTTGGTTTCCTGCACGTAGCCGATCTCATCGCCCGCTTCAAGCGCAGCGCCGACGGCAGCCGTGGCAACGAACGCCCACAAGCGCTCACGGTCAAGTGAGGGCTCACTGATGCCCTTTGTAATATTCGGGCCGTATTTTTGATACATGGTTTCGAGCGGACGTTGGATACCGTCGTACATATTGGTCATAAGACCGGGGCCGAGCTCAACCGAAAGAGGCGCACCTGTTGACACAACACGGTCGCCGCGGCCGATACCCGCCGTTTCCTCATAAACCTGAATCGATGCACGGTCACCGTGCATTTCGATGATTTCGCCGATGAGCTGCTTGTCACCGACGCGAACCACGTCGAACATGTTGGCCTCACGCATGCCCTCGGCAATCACGAGAGGTCCCGACACTTTAAGGATTTTTCCTTCTACCATTTCTTAAAACCGTGGCTTTCGCTCGCGCGAAAGCTTCCTTTTTTGTGAAATTGGGATTGCTTTGCAATACAAATGAAGCAAAGCATCAATATCTGATGACTTTCGTCTTTTATTGATCAAGAATATCTGCGCCGACGGCACGCTCCACCGCACGGTGAAGTGCGTGCATGCCGTAGCCCTTCCCTGCGCCGCCTGCCGTGGGAATGGTGATGATCGCGGGCAAAGGGCTGTCTTTATAGTGGTCGATCTCTTCGGTCAGCTCGGGTGCCAAGGCCTCGGTGATGAAAATAATACCGAAGCTCTCGTCTTGCGCCAATTCTCTTAACGCTTTGCGTGCCGTTTCCGCATCCGACGCCTCGCAAACGGTATAGCCGAGTGCCATAAAGCCGAGAACGCTTTCGCGGTCGCCGATGATTCCAACGCGCACGGTGCCGTTTTCTGCCATCTTTTTCTCCATTCTGCCGTCAAAAACGGCGGATTTTATGCAAGCATGCGGTCAGATCAACCGCAAGCTTTCGCGGATGCGGTCGGGGGATACCGACGCGCGCTTGCCCGCAAAAATAATTCTGAGGTTTTTGGTTTCAAATTCACGCTTAACCGCATACAAAAGCAGTACGCACGCGCCAAAAGCCACGTAGCGCACGTCCTCGAAGAAGCGGAGCAAATACAAATCAAACTGCGCTTCGATTTTTTCGATCGGCTCCTCGGAAGGATTCAGCCTCTCAAAAAGCTGTGCATAGGAAACCACACGCATTTTTTCGGCAAGCTGCATAACGCCATCCTCGGAGACGGGCGGATAATCGCCAAGAGCAACCAGGCCGCCCTCCAAAAATGCCCTTTTGAAGAGCTCGGAAGCACGAAGCATGATCACGTTGTCTGCTTTCCCCGGGAAGCGTCTCACAATGCGCAAATAGGTGAGAAAATTGCTCATATCAATGCGCATGGAAAGGTAGCGTGAAAGGTATTCGTCTCCCTTCACACATTCTGCCATATCACGGTAGCACGCGCGATCAAGCAAAAGATCGATTTCGCGCGGATCCTTATTCTTGGCATAAAGCTCGCGCACCGCAGAAGCGGCCTCACTCATATGCGTGGGCAGGCACTCCGTGCGTCCTTCGGAAAGCTCACGCAAAATGACGTGCGGCAAAACCGTACCGCCCGCAAGCAAAAGTCCGTCTGCCGACCGTCCCGAAAGGGCGGCCTTCAGAACACTTTTGGCATTGTGACAATCAATAGGATAATACAGAAAATCAAATAAGGACGGATCGGGTGCCGCTTCCTTCAAAAGCGCACGCGCGTCCTCTGTCAATAAAGCAATGGTTGCTTCCTCATCGGCATGCGTACCGTCTTCGCCATACACTGTTGCAAAGCCGCATTCTGCCAGAATGGCCAGCACCTCACGCGCGTCCTTGGCCTCTGCCATACGGAAAAAGCTTTCGCGGCTGATCAGCGTGTTTTCTTTGGCACGCACACGTGCGGAGGAAAATACATATTCGGTTTCTCTCATTGTGCGATACACGCCTTTCTTTACGAGACCGTCGGAAACAAAAGGCGATAAACCTCTTGCTCGCAGTCATTTCTATGTGCCGTGAGCAGCATGCCGAGCGTGGCGTTATGCTCGTACTCTCCGCACGAAAGAATGATACCCGTGCCAAACGCACCGCCGTCTGGCGAGAGCGTCATAGCCTTTACGCGGGAATCTTTAAAGTCTTTGCCTTCACTCTTGAGGAATTCACCGATAAAACGGTCGCCGAACGCAAGACGATCCTTTTCCGAGAGGATCACGCAAAACGCATCGGCTTCGCGCTCTTCGCCATAACATGCACGAAGATCGGCCTCTTCCTTGAGCACGCTTTCAAGGGCGCGTGCCGTGAGAGCCATGCAAAAGCGCATTCTTTCGTCATCATCGGCGTCAAGAAAGGCTTTTTCCGCCGTTTCATACGCACGGTCAAGCATCTCGGCCTTTGAAAGCAAAAGCGAACGCCGCGCATCCATGGAAGCAGCCGATTCGGCACGCGAA
The DNA here is from genome assembly GCA_017501005.1 of Clostridia bacterium. Classification (GTDB taxonomy): domain Bacteria; phylum Bacillota; class Clostridia; order Oscillospirales; family CAG-272; genus UBA1740. Next base: position 3,611 of record JAFVXT010000143.1, on the reverse strand, counting down.
AGAATAGAGTGTGCATTCTTCTCTGCCGCCTCCTTCGCGCATGCAAGCATGCTTTCGCATTCGGCTTCTACCTTTGCCGATTCGTCGGCAATGGCCTTTTGTGCCGCGTCAAGTGCCGTTTTGACTTGCAGATCGGCATCCGCAAGAATACGCGCTACAATTTTTTCAGTTCCGTTCATAAAAATCTCCATTCCGCCGCGCACGGCGGTGTCAATAGCTATTACGTTTCACGCAGGACTTCCCGTGAAGCGATTATTTCATAACGACCATGAGAAGAGAGATCAGGAGTGCGAAGATCGCAAAGGTTTCAACCATGGCCGCATTCAGAATGGCTTTACCCGACTGATCGGCGCGCTTTGCCACGAGATTAACACCCGATGCCGCAACGCGTCCCTGACGGATCGCACTGTAAAAGCCTGCCAAGGCGATCGGAAGCGCAGACATCAAATAGTAAGCACCTTCACTCAGGGTGAGCGTGGGGGCAACGTTAAAGAAAATCAAAAGCGCGGTGACGAAGCCGTAAATAGCCTGCGAAGAAGGAAGTGCAACCAGAAGGAACACCTTACCGAACTTGGAGGGATCCTCCGCAAGCAAGCCGGAAGCAGCCTCGGCTACGAGACCCACACCTTTGGACGAGCCGATACAGGGGAGAGCGATGGCGAGTGCTGCACCGAGCATCGCGAGGGCATAACCGCTTTGAAGAAAAAGAAAATCAAACATTGTTTTACTCCTTCATGTTTTTATAATTTATTTTTTTGTTTTTTATTGAATCAGAATCAAGTGCTCGTTCATTCATCGTCTTGCTTGCGCACCGTATGCTTTTCGGCTTCGGAAAGCGGAGAAAACGCGCGGCCGCCGTCGGTGAAGAACCGACCGAAGAACTCAATGAACTGCAATCGGCTGGTATGAATGAACGTACCGAGCAGATTGAGTGCCAGATTGAAAAGATGCAAGGCGGGCATCATAATCAGAACCACCAAAACGAGGATAAAGTTCGAGGCCATGCCCGTCAGCATATTGATGACCTGTGCAATGACAGAGGTTGCCAGACCGAGTGCCAGAATGCGCGAATAGGAAAGCATATCCGAGGCGTAGTTGATGATATCGTAAAAGCCAAGCAGGCCTTTCAAAACGAACATGATCGGATTTTTTTCGTGTCTGGCGCTGCCGATAAAGATCAGAAGAGCGCCAACGGCAAGAACCGCAATACCGATGACTGTAACGAATGCGGGCAGGCCCGAGACGACCATGGTCAGCACAAACGTGCCGAGTCCTGCAAAAAAGATATACCACGAACCGATATCGAGGAAGGCATCAAGCCCCTTTCCTTCGCGGCAAAGGATATAATACTGAATCCCCATGCCTGTGAAAAGATGCGCCACACCGAGTCCGATCGAGATCACGAGGAATTTGATCGGGCCGTTATGATCGTAGTCAAGCGGATTGAGGATCAGGCCGTTTTTGATGATATCGGGCACGGCATCGCCGAACAGAGCCGTCGGCAGATCACCGAAATAACCGCCGAACAAGAATCCGCAGATCATGCAGGCAATACCGCATAAGCGGAACAGACGGCAATAATCAAGCAGTCCCTTGGAAAGCGGGATGCATTTGATGGCAATATGACAGCCGAGGAACAGCACAAGTCCGTACCCGACGTCCGCCAGCATCGCACCGAAGATCAAGAGGTAGAAAAGCCCCATGATACAGGTAGGATCAAAGGTGCCGTAAGCGGGCAACGAATAGATCCCCATGACCATTTCAAACGGCGAGGTAAACTTGGGATTATTGAGAAGGACGGGAACGTCGTCCTCTGCCGTCGGATCCGAAAACTCATAGGCGCAGTCAAAGCGTTCAAGCGCCGCCTCGACCTTTTCTTTTCGGGAGACGGGCACCCATGCGCAAAGGCACGCGGTATATGCACTTGAAGCGCAAGCCTCTTCTGCCTCGGTCAGATTGATGACCGTACCGAGATGGTCCGAATAGGCTTCGGCCTCCGCCACCTGCCGAGAGACGCGGCTGGCAAGCTCGCCAAGCTCGTTTTGCAGCTCGTCGCAAGCAACAATCAGCTCTTCAAGCAAGGTGATACGGCAAGCAAAGGAATCCTCGCCGTAAGAGGCAGCTCTTTCGGCAAAAGCATTTTCAAATTTTTCCGAAAGACCGACGTCCTTCAAGAGCGCGCGCAAAGTGTCGGGCAAAAGCGCCTGCAAAAACGACTGCCTCGCCGAAAAAGAAAGACGGGTGATGCCGTTTGCGGCAAAAATGCGCTGGACCGCATCCTCCTCGGAGCGATGGCAGATCAGCGCCGCATAACCGTCACTTGCATCTTCTTTGAAGGTTAGAAGCGTGCAAAGCAGCTCGTCAAACGATGCCTTCAAGGCCGAAAAAGGAACCGATGTCGGCAATTTACAATAGTAAAGAAGAGAGGCTCGGCTGCCGGCAAAATCGGGAGAAAGCGAGGATTCCGCAAAGGGCAGATAGGAATCGCGTTCGTCGAGAAGCTTTAATTTGTGCTTGGAAAGCTCGGATTCCGCTGAAGCCAGCCGTCCTGCGAGCCAAACGGTACGCGCGCCGTTTTCGGCTCTATTTTCAGCTTCATAGCGTTCGAAATCGTTTTCTTCGCGCAGACGGAAAAGCGGTGTTTTTTCATGGCTTTTCCGATGCAGATACGAAATGGCCTCATCGGCCTGTACCGCCTTTTTTTCAAGCTCGACCAATTCGTCGTGATGCGAGGTGCGGTGCAGACCGCCTTCTTCGTCGATCGGCACGCTTTCAACGTCAACGCAGTGTAAGCGCATCAAACGGCGCAAAAGCCGCGGCACGTCTTCCCGCAGAACGAACGCCGAGAGGCGTTTCATTTCAACGACTGCCATGCTTTTTGACTCCCTCCACGATCAGCGAAGCCGCCGCCGTCAGGCGTGTTTCAGCCTCCGCACGGATTTTCTCGGCGTCAAGAGATGCTTTTTCCGCAGCCTCGGCCTTCAGAGCCTCGGCCTTTTTTTCAGCTTCGGCTTTCATTTCATCACGCACGTGCGCAGCCGCCTTCTTGGCGTTTTCAAGTGAAGCACGGTCACACACCTGTGCTTCTTCCTTCATTTTTTTGACCGTCGCCTCGCACTCAGCCAAGCGGCGATCGGCTTCATTCTCCGCTTCGCGGATCTTGTTCATTTCTTCTTGAAACATGAAGCTCCTTTCTTGTCGGGGCACCCGACAAAACGGTTTTGATTTTTGCAGCAAAAAGACCGCACAAAGAAGGCGCCGCAATTATCCACGCTTCTCCTTTATGCGGTCATCGATTCAAGTATGAGTATTTCTACTTTTTAGTCGGTTTACGCAAAAAGGGCTTTCAAACCGTCATATGAAAGTAGTATAACATATTTTTTCGGCTTTAGCAAGAGTTTTTTGGTATTTTTTATAAAATACAGATATTTTCATTATTTGTGATACTTTTTGCCTGCAATAACGGTCATGGATCGGTAAAGAGACTCCATCAAAATCAAACGCATCAGCTGATGCGGAAAGGTGAGCGGCGAAAAGGACAGACGAAAATCTGCCGACGCCTTGACCTCGGGCGAAAGTCCGTGCGAGCTTCCAATGAGGAGACATACCTT
>JAFVXT010000142.1 GCA_017501005.1 Clostridia bacterium | reverse complement strand
CGCAGGTCTCGGCGGTCTTTACTACGTCATGGGCGAATCGAACGGCGCATGGTCGAACGGCGGCTTCGGCGACCGCGGCTGGCTTGCCATTGCCCTCGTCATTTTCGCTGTCTGGCGCCCCGCACTTGCCATTCTCGGCTCGTATCTCTTCGGTGCGCTCTTCATTCTGCCGAACTATCTTGACGGTATCGGTAAGTTCCAGGCAATCATTCAGATGCTCCCCTACGTTGTGACCTTGCTCGTTCTGATCGTCGTCAGCATGCGTAAAAAACGTGAGAATCAGCCCCCCGCCTCGCTCGGTCTCAACTATTACCGCGAGGAGCGCTGACCGATTGCTTTGCCGCTATGCGCGGCAGAAACCGAGCTCTTTGATAAAAAAAGCGCTCTTGATTGCTTGTCTGCTCTTCCGTTACTTTTCGCTCGGCGCAAGGGCGAACCCGATATCGAAGTCAATATCGGCGAGCTTATGGACGGTAAAACCAAGAAAGCAATCCCAAAAGAACCGTTTCGCCCTTGGCGAAACGGTTCTTTTTTGTGTATTCTTTCTCCTTTTTTGACATATATTTGTATTGGTTTTCAAAAACCTCTTGACAAGCTCTTCCAAATCTGCTATAATGACATGAACGGTTTTTGGAAAACCGATAAAATGATTTAAAACAACTGATGAATAAGGAGAAAGATATGTCGATGAAGATCGTGGCGGATTCCTCTGCCGACCTTTTTAAATTGGAAGAAGTGCCCTTCACGTCGGTTCCTATGCGCGTGGTGACCGACGAACGTGATTTTTGCGATAATGAAAAATTAAACGTCATTGAGATGATGGAGTACATGGAGAAATATGCGGGCAAGTCGGGCTCGGCGTGCCCGGGTATCGGCGATTATCTTCTGGCGTTTGGCGATGCCGAAGAAATCTTCTGCGTGACCATCACAAGCGGTCTTTCGGGCAGCTACAATGCCGCACGCGCCGCCGCCTTGCAGTATGAGGAGGAGCATGAGGGACGCCGCGTTTGCGTGATCGACACCAAGTCAACAGGGCCCGAAAGTGCGCTGATCGTTCTGAAACTGCAGGAAATGATCGCAAGAGGTCTTTCCTTTGACGTGATCTCTTATGAGATCGGGCGTTACTGCCGCCGCACACACCTGATCTTTTGCTTGCAGTCGCTCCACAATCTGGCGGCCAACGGCCGCGCCAATCCCGTGGTGGCGAAGGTGGCAGGGCTTCTCGGCATCCGCGTGATCGGCAGGGCGAGCACGGCGGGCGAGCTTGAAACGCTCTGCAAATCGCGGGGCGGCGAGCGTGCCATCGCCGATATCATCAAGTATATGAAGGAAAACGGCTATGCGGGCGGTGCCGTGCGCATTCACCACGCAGAAAATCCGCGTGCCGCCATCGTTTTGAAAAAACGCTTGCTTGCCGAATTCGAGGGTGCGCAGATCACGCTCGCGCGCACGCACGGTCTTTGCTCCTTCTACGCCGAGCGCGGCGGGCTTCTTGTGGGCTTTGAGGGCGCAAAAAAGCGCGTGGATAAAGCTACAAAATAATTTTTCAGAATTTACCGTCTGTCAGCGGGGCGCTTCTACCTTGACAGACGGTTCTTTTTGTGTTATAATTTTAAGTGGAATTTTTTGATTTGCGCCGCCCCCTGTGCGGCAGAACGGAGTCAGATATGAAGGATATTCTTTACGTTGGTGTCAACGATCATGACATTGATCTTTTTGAAGGGCAGTACACCGTGCCGAACGGTATGTCCTATAACTCTTATGTGATCATGGACGAAAAGATCGCCGTGCTCGATACGGTGGATGCACGCAAGGGCGACGAATGGCTCGCAAATCTCGCAGGCGCGCTCGGCACGCGCACGCCCGATTATCTCGTCGTCCATCACATGGAGCCCGACCATTCGGCCAATATCGCACGCTTTCTTGCGCTCTATTCCGCGGCCGTTGTCGTTGCCTCGGACAAGGCCTTCGGCATGATGCAAAAATTCTTCGGCGACTCTTACGAATCGCGCCGCATCGTCGTCAAGGAGGGAGACCGCCTCGCCCTCGGCACGCACACCCTCACCTTCTATACCGCGCCCATGGTGCATTGGCCTGAGGTGATCGTCAGCTATGACGAATATTCCCGCACCCTCTTCTCGGCAGACGGCTTCGGCAAATTCGGTGCGCTGGACCATGAGGAGGAGTGGGCATGCGAGGCACGCAGATACTATTTCGGCATCGTCGGTAAATTCGGTATGCAGGTGCAGAAGCTGCTCGCCAAGGCGGCCGCCCTGCAAATTGATGCCATTTGCCCCCTGCATGGCCCTGTTTTGACCGAAAATCTCGGCTATTATCTTGATCTTTACAATACGTGGTCCTCGTACGGCGTGGAAAGTGAGGGCATCGTGATCGCGTATACTTCTGTTTACGGCCATACCAAGGAAGCGGTGCTTTATCTGGCAAGCGAACTTGAAAAGCGCGGACAGAAGGTTACCTTGAACGATCTTGCACGCTGCGATATGGCAGAGGCCGTGGAGGACGCCTTCCGTTACGGCAAGCTGGTGCTCGCCACCACCACCTATAACGGCGATATTTTCCCCTTCATGCGCGAGTTCATTGAAGAGCTTCTCGAGCGCAATTATCAGAAAAAGACGGTCGGTATCATCGAAAACGGCTCTTGGAATCCGATGGCCGCCAAGCGTATGCGCGCCATGCTGGAGGGCGCGAAGGAGCTTACCTTCCTTGAAAAGGATGTCACGATCCATGCCGCTCTCACTGATGCTAACAGGGAAGAGCTTACCCGCTTGGCAGAGGCACTGATCTGATTCTCCCAAAATACTTGCGGCGGACGCGCAAAAATGCGTGTCCGCCCCTTTTTTTGCGGAAAAGCCTTGCAATCAAATGCCAAAAGTGGTAAAATGTATATGTCCGTATCGCGGACGGTGAGTTCGTAACCATCCTCACCCAAAACAAAACTAAGGAGCAAAAAACAAATGCAAAAGAAAGCTGCCCCCTTCCGTATGCGAAGAAGTGTCCGTCACCTCGCGCTCGGCTCAGCGATTGCCGCCATGTATGCCGCCTTGTCTATCGTCAATATCCCGATCTCGTTTTTTCAGCTGCGGCCGGCCGAAGCCCTGACCGTGCTCCCCCTATTCACCCCTGCCGCCGTGCCGGGGCTCTTTGTCGGCTGTCTGCTCGCCAATTATCTGACGGGGTGCCTATGGCAGGATATCGTCTTCGGCTCGCTTGCCACCCTGCTCGGCGCGCTCCTGACGTGCCTTTTGCGCAAGCGTCCTCTCCTTGCCGTCCTGCCCCCCGTCCTCACAAACGGCGCGATCATTCCGCCCGTGCTCATGCTTGCATACGGTGTTCCCGACGGTTATTTCTTCCTCCTCGCCTCGGTGTGTGTGGGTGAGATCCTTTCGGCATCGTTGCTCGGTTATCTTCTGTACCGCGCGCTCAAGCCCTTTTTTCAAAAAAAGGCTCTGCTTTGAGGCCTTTTTCGTTCGCTTGCCCTTATGCCTTTCCTTGCACTCCTCTCGATCTTCGTCTTCTCGCTTGCTTTCGCTTGGAGGAGCTGTTGTGCTTTTTGAATTGATGAAACGTTAACGGCAGGCCGCACGATGCGCAACTTGCCGTTTCACTGACAAAGTTCTATTGATCGTGATATCATGAACAAAAAAATGAACGAGTAAAAAAGAAATCTGCATGCGCCGAGTCAGATCCAAGCGATAAAAGAAAGCGAAAAAAGGAGAAAACTCATGTTCAGCACCAATATTCCGAAGACCTTCCCGAAAAGAACCGTGTCCGAAAACTCGGTCAAGGGTGTGCGCGAGGCCTATTTGCAATCCTGCGCCGAAAAGCCCGCCGAGGCGACGGTTTTACCCCGTTTGACGCTTGCCGACTTTCCCGCAGCCAAGACCGTCTATATCGCACCGAACGGTAACGATGCCGCCAGAGGTACGAAGGACGCCCCCTATGCAACGTTTGGCCGCGCCCTCAAGGAGGTGGCGGGCGGCGGTACCGTCAAGGTGCTTGACGGTATTTATCAAATTGAGAAAACCGTGGCGATCACCGAGGCCGAGAGCGGCAAAAAGGGTGCGCCCGTATTCATCACCGCCGAGGAGGGTGCCACTCCGCGCTTCACGTCGGGCAAGATCGTGCCGAATGAGGCACTCGTGCGTGCCGACGATGCGAAGTTCCTCTCCGAAAAGGACCTTGCGCGCCTGAACCGCTTCAATGCCGAAAACTCCAAAAACGTGTGGGCGGCAGACCTTGGCGCACTCGGCTTCACGGCCTCTGACTTCGATCTCTACCGTTCGGGCGAGGTCGATCCCTGCCTGCTCGTTGACGATAAAAGCTACATTGTGGCACGTTACCCCAACAAGGGCGAGTATCATGAAGAAATGAGCATTGTCAACGGTGCATTGCAAATCGTTACGCATCCCGACGGTCAGAAGCACATCAAAAAGGTCGGTAACGTCCGCGCCGGTATTTCGAGCCTCTTCTATGCGCACAGATACGATGAGGGCGGCTGGGAAATCTGGATCGACGATGCAAGCTATCTTGACCGCGTGCTCGGCTATGATACCGAAGCGGGCAGACTCTGGATGTACGGTTCTGTTTACGAGGAATGGAACAGAGTCAGATACGCTTTGACGATCGGCAAGGAGGACGGCCGTTACTATATGCAGAGCGACCGCCCCGCATTATACGGCGCGAAAGAGCTCAAGCAGAACCGCTTCTTCTTCTACAACATGCTCGAAGACCTGGACGACGAGGGAGAATACCTGATCGATCCCGACAAGCTGATCCTTTATATCTACGCAAAGGAAAGCCTTGACGGCAAGACCGTGACGGTGGCAACCGCCGATTATCCGCTTGTGGAAGCAAAGGGTGCCGTTTATACCGTCATTGACGGGTTGACCTTCTTCCGTTCCTCGGGCCACGCGGTCATTCTGAAGGACTGCGACAACGTGGTGGTGCAGGGCTGTGCCTTCGACGGCATCAACAAGAGATGCGTGGGGATCATCGACTGCTCGAACTGCGCACTCACCTACTGCGATCTCGTCCGCTCCTACGGCGTCACCATGACGGGCAAGAAATGGCTTTCAAATCTCACCGCTTCCGCAAACGTTGTGCAGAACAACAAATTCAGAAACGCAGGTGAGGTGGCCGCGCGTCAGAACGGTATTCACTTCGGCGGTGTGGGCGACGTCATTTCGCATAACTACTTCGAGGAAACCACCCTTTACGTCGGGACTGCCTACGAATCCCTGGTCGAGTACAACGAATTCAACCGCGGCTCGCAGCACGTGCGCGACAACGGCCCGATCTATACGAACGACAACAGCCGCGGTCTGCACATCCGCTACAACTACCTGCACGATATGAACTATGCCCTCTACGGCATCTATCTTGACGACTTCTCGTCGGGACATTACGTCTACGGCAACGTCATTCACTACAAGGAGGACGTCAAGGGCGGTAAGTGTGTGAATCTTCATAACGGTATCATGAACGTCGTTGAGAATAACGTTTGTATCAATGCCGCCGACGCGGGCGTTCTCAACAATGCCAACTACTACGCAAAGACCGTAAACGGCATTTCGCAGCCCGGCGGCGCTCTCGCTTACCGTTGGGAATCGATCGCAAAGGATCGCCTGGTCCGCAATTACTGTAATGCAAGAGATGAGGCAATGCGCGGCCGCTATCCGCTTTACGGCTGGTTCATCGATATCGTCAATCAGTCGATCGAAATCATGAACGCGAACCCGAACTGGGATCCCGGCCATAAGCGTTCGCCCGAGGAGGATCTCGAGCTCTTTACCCGTAAGCCCTCCTTCAACATTTACGAAAGAAACCTCTTCTATCATTGCGCCAAGGGCCTTGACGTGCCTTGCATCGGCTCGGAAAACTGTAACGCCGCCGATAACGTAAGCTACGAGCTCGGCACCGATATCGGCTTCGTTGACGAAGCAAACGGCAACTTCGATCTGAAGCCCGACAGCCGCGTCTTCACCGATATCCCCGGCTTCGTCCGTCCGCCTTACGAAAAATTCGGCTTGACCGAATAACTCTTCATCCGCCAAACCGCTCTTGCTCTCGGGCAAGGGTGGTTTTTTATTTGCGCCGTTGACGTATATGTCATCTTTCAGCGGCATATACTGAAGGCAGCGATACACACACCGCTTGCAACAAAAGAATCTTTTTGAGTTTTTTTCAAAAAAAACGCCAAAAGACTTGACAAAGACGAAAAGAAGTGCTATACTATATAGGCAAACAAGCGGAAGGCCAGTTGTGTTTTCGGGCCGATGTGGCGAAATCGGCAGACGCAACGGACTTAAAATCCGTTGGGAGCAATCCCGTACCGGTTCAAGTCCGGTCATCGGCACCACTCTCAATCGGACCTTCGCCCCCATATCGCGGAGTGGAGCAGCCTGGTAGCTCGTCGGGCTCATAACCCGAAGGTCGTGTGGTTCAAATCCCGCCTCCGCAACCAACAACGAAAGCAGTCCAATCGGACTGCTTTTTCGTTTGGTTGCCGCCTTCG
>JAFVXT010000141.1 GCA_017501005.1 Clostridia bacterium | reverse complement strand
CCTTTTCCATTCCCAAAATTCCGTCCACGATGGAAAGATCCGCGGGCATTGCCTTGTTGATATCACAAATCAAGGCGGAAAAATACGTGATTTTCGGATAGTTTGCGTGTTGCTCTACCTTGCGCAGGCCGGGAATCAGACCGTACAGATTTTTGGCGGCACCCGTGACGGTGGTCAAAGAATGGGTTTTCATCTTTGCCAGATTGATGAAAACGTCAGCCTCGGTGAAAACGTCCAGCACCTCAAGCTTACGGCAAAGAATGGGATCGGGCACCGACACCTCGGCCGGGTTCATTTGATCATGGATGGAAACGCCGTACCGTTTGCATACCTCTTCTATGCCGGTTTCCCGATAGATTCCCCTCATCAAGGCTTCGGTGTTGGGACCTCCGGAACATTCCGCTACGGTAATGTCCTTGGTATGTGGCAACAGGCACAAGAGCACCGCCTCCAGCACGGCAGGATGCGTGGTGGCACCGCCCTCGGGCTTCTTTTTCACGACAAGGTTCGGCTTAATGACAACCTTCTTGCCCTTGGCAAAGAGACGCGGGTAGCCTCCGTGATCGGCAATGATTTTTTCCACGGTCTCCTTCAGGAGCGAAACGTCGTATTCCCGGACGGAATAAAAGGATACCAAATCCATTCGTTTTATTTCCCTTTCTGATTGTCTTTTTTGATGGTAAATTTCTTTTCCGTCTTGTTCAACAGTCTGCGAATATTATCCTTGTGCAGGGCAATGACGAAAAAGGAAATCATCAAAGAAAAGAAGGTATAGGATAGCTTGGGGTGGTTGTAGTTGAACGCGTATACCACCATAGGGAAAAAGAAGGCTGCAGTCAGACTGGACGCAGAAATGATCCGCGTTGCGGCAAACATCAAACCAAACAGCAATACCAGCACCAGAAAAACCAAAGGATCGATCATCAGAATGGTCATGGCGCTGACGATTACGCCCTTGCCGCCCTTGAATTTGAAATAGATGGGGAACATATGGCCCAGCATACAGAAAAAGCCTGCCATATACTGTCCGCCGCCGCCCAGCAAAACGTAGCCCAGTACCACGGAGATCAACGCCTTCAGCGCATCACCGCCCAAAGTAAGAAAGCCTGCCTTTTTGCCGAAAGAGCGGAACATATTGGTCATTCCCGCATTGCCGGAGCCGTAATCCCGAACGTCGTAGCCGTAAATCTTTTTGGAAATGATAACGGCAGAGTTGATACTGCCCAGCAAATAGGAAGCAAGTGCTACCAGGACGAAAAATATTACGTGGAGAACAATGACCTGACTTCCGGTCTTTCCGTCCATAAAAAAGCCGTATTCGGTAATGGCGGGATCAAAGAAATATCTCATGCGTCCTCCTTTGTTCTTTCACGAATCACGAATTGAATGGGGGTACCGCGGAAGCCGAAGGTTTCGCGCAGGCAGTTTTCAAGATAGCGTTGGTAGGAGAAATGGAAGAGCGTGGCATCGTTACAGAAGAAAATGAAGGTCGGCGGCGCAACGCTTGCCTGCGTGACGTAATAGATCTTCAATCTCTTACCCTTATCAGACGGAGGCTGATGGCGCTCCATGGCGTCGTTCAGCATATCGTTGAGCATACCCGTGGAGATGCGCGTTTTCGCCTGATTGGCCACGTAATTGATGGTTTCGTAAAGGTTTTTCACGCGCTGTCCCGTCAAGGCCGACACGTAATGAATGGGCGCGTAGGTCATATAGGAGAGTGCGTCTCTGATATTCTTTTCGTAGGTATTGACGGTACTGTTATCCTTCTCAACCGTATCCCACTTATTGACAACAATAATTGACGCCTTACCCGCCTCGTGCGCAATACCCGCAATGCGCTCGTCCTGCTCGGTGACACCCTCGGCGGCATCCACCATGATTAGGCAGACGTCGGCGCGCTCCACCGCCATATGCGCACGCAGTACGCTGAATTTTTCAATGCGATCCTCCACCTTGCTTTGGCGGCGAATGCCCGCGGTATCAATAAAGGTATACTTACCGAACTCATTTTCAACCTCGGTATCGATGGCGTCGCGCGTGGTGCCCGCGATATTCGAAACGATCAGACGGTCAGTGCCGAGCATACGGTTGATGATCGAGGATTTGCCCGCGTTTGGCTTACCGATGACCGCCACGCGAATGCGGTCGTCCTCCTCTTCGTCCTCACTTTCGGGGGGCAGCTCCTCCACAATGGCATCGAGCAAGTCGCCCGTACCGCTTCCGTGCAAGGACGAGAGCGCGATCGGCTCGCGGTCAAAGCCGAGCTCGTAAAACTCATAATAGGCAAGCGGCGGCTCACCGATGCGGTCGGATTTATTGACGCACAAAATGATCGGCTTGCCCGATTTTTTGAGCATGACCGCAATATCGCGGTCGTCGGCCACAAGCCCTGCCTGCACGTCGCAGAGAAAGACGATGACGTCTGCCGTATCAATGGCGATCTCGGCCTGCAAGCGCATTTTTTTCAGGATCACGTCGTCGGTTTTCGGCTCGATACCGCCCGTATCGATCAGATGGAAACGGCGCGTGCCCCATTCGCAATCGCCGTAAATGCGGTCACGCGTGACACCCGGAGTATCCTCAACGATGGCACGGCGTTCACCGATCAGTTTGTTAAATAAAGTGCTTTTTCCGACGTTCGGACGGCCGACAATGGCCACGTTCGGTCTACCCATTTGTCCACTTCCTTTTCCTTTTGATTTTTTACTCTTCTACGCCGAGCAAAGCGCACACGAAGGCGTCGCCGTCGTTTTCAATATAATCGATCGGCACGCCGAGCTTTTCCTCAAGCTCTCGGCAGGACATACCGCAAAGGAACAGATCCCCCTCCTCGCGCAGTGCGGCACGAGGCAGAAAGAGCCGTTCTCCAAGCTCCTTGCCCGCAAGTCCGTCAGCAATATCGCGCCCCGTCAGAAGACCTGCCACGGTGATATGCTGACCGAAAAAGTGATTTTTGATGCAATAAACGTGAATTTTCAAGAGGGGAAACTTCGCTTCAAGGCGCTTGGCAAGTGAAAGAAGCTCGGGATACGCGGCCTCTCCCGTGGCCACCGACACGCACCGCACGGCGGTATCGTCCGCCTCGTCGGCGCACTCGAAATCCCCAATGGCAAGGGCGGCCTCCTCCTCAAAGGAGCGGAGCATGCCCACGCCGTTTTCGATCTGCGAATAGCCCTCGTAATAGTCCTCGTCGGGCAGAGGCAGCTCTGCCTTCAAATAAAATTCATCTGAAAGATATACCGTGCGCGCACCCGTTTTTTCGAGCAAGCGGTCGCCGAACGCCGTGACCTCACGGATTACGCGGCGGCATTCCTCACGCGTAAAGGGCGCGAGAGGATAAAGCCCCTCCCGATGGTCGGTCAGGCCCGCGGGCACAACCGAAAGGCTGGTGAGGGCAGGCATCAAGCGCGCAAGGTCGGCAAGCGTGCGCGCGAGCTCCTCGCCGTCGTTGACACCGCGGCAAAGCACGATCTGCGCATGGATCTCCAGCCCCGCCTCTGCCAGGCGGTCGAGATAGGCAAGCACGTCGCCCGCGCGCTTATTCTTCATCATTTGCACGCGCAGCTCGGGATTGGTGGTATGCACCGACACCCGCACGGGGGAAAAGCGCATTTTGATGATGCGGTCGATATCACGGTCGGTCATATTGGTGAGCGTGATATAATTGCCGTGCAGAAAGGAGAGGCGCGAATCGTCATCTTTGAAATAGACCGATTCCCGCATGCCCGACGGATTCTGGTCGATGAAGCAGAAGATGCAGCCGTTTTTACAGCGCATTTTTTCATCCATCAGGGGCGTTTCAAAGGCAAGCCCGATATCGTCGTAGACCTCTTTTTCGATGGTCACCTCATACGGCTTGCCGTCACGAAGACAGGCAAGCGTGACTCTTTTTTCGGCAAGATAAAAGCGGTAATCCAGCACGTCGCGGATCTCTTCGCCGTTGACGGAGACGAGCAGATCACCTGCGCGCACACCTGCGCGGTAGGCACGCGAGCGCATGGTCACTTCGGTAATTCTGACCATATCAGTCGCGGTAGATGCGCTCGATCTCGGTATAGCCGTCCTCGGTCAAGCGATCGATCTGGAACTTGGCGTTTTTCTTCAAGGGCTGCACCGTGACGGTCACGCCCTCAGCGCGCAGGGCTGCGGCACGCGCAAAGACGTCGCGCATTTTGTCACTTGCCATGCCGTTTTCAAGCAGGAGCGCGACCTTGCGCGTTTTTTCAGTCTTCTTTTCGGCTTCAACGTCCTTCAAAATGGTGACGATGCGCTCAAAGCCGATCGAGAAGCCGCAGGCGGGCACGCGCTGGCCCGAGAACTTGCCGATCATTTCATCGTAACGGCCGCCGCCCGCGATTGAGAAATTGTAGCGGTCGAGAGTGACCTCGAAGATGGTGCCCGTATAATAGGACATGCCGCGCACGAGCGTGGGATCAAAGACGATCTTTACGTCGCTTGACACCATGGGGCGCACGCAAGCGAGAATGGTTTCAAGCGAGGCAAGCACGCTCGCCTCAAGCACGCCCGCTTCTGTCATCTTGCCTGCAAAGGCGCGCAGGTTTTCGGTATCGCCGTCAAAAAGTGAAAGATAAGTATCGACGCTCGCCTCGGCAAAGCCGTTTTCAAGGAGCGAGGCACGCACGCCGTCGCGGCCGATCTTGTCCATCTTATCAAGCTCAATAAAGACGGTATCGTAATCCTCCTCGGCAAAGCCCGCATAGGCGGCCATGGCACGCAGAATGCGGCGGTCGTTTACGTGCAAGGTAAAGCCGTGGATATCGGCCTCCTCAAAGATTTTTTGCAAGGTGGAGGAGGTGGCGGTGAGCAGCTCGATCTCCGAAAGCACGCTATCGTCACCGAGGATATCGATATCGCACTGCGTGAACTGACGGAAGCGTCCCTTTTGCGGACGGTCTGCGCGCCAGACGGCACCGATCTGCAGAGCCTTGAAGGGCGAGGGCAGCTCGGCTGAGTGGTTGGCATAATAGCGCGAAAGCGGCACAGTGAGGTCATAGCGCATACCGAAGTCGGCCAATTCGCCGTTTTCGTCCTGCATGGCGCGTTCAAGCTCAGCGCCGCGCTTCATGACCTTGAAGATCAGCTTTTCGTTTTCGCCGCCCTGCTTGCTTGTGAGGTTTTCAATATGCTCCATGCAAGGGGTTTCGATCTGCGAGAAGCCGTAGCGCACGTAATTTTCCTTAATGAGGGCAAGAACGTGCTCGCGCAGTCTCATATCGGCGGGCAGCATATCGCTCATGCCTTTGACGGGAGTTTTGATCAATTTTGCCATTGTTTTTATTGCTCCAAATCATCATTTTCCGCCGTGCTCACAAGGGGGGCACGGCGGTCTTTTTGTTTTCTTTTTATGAAGCCGTTTTACGTACGGTTCAGCGTCAGGTCGGGCGAGAAGGCAGCCACCGCTTCACGAACCTTTGCTTCAAGCGCGGGGGTATCCTCTTCGGCCTCAACGGTAAGCATTTCGGTCAGAAAATTCACCTTGACCGTGCAAGACGTGGCCTCCGCCACCATTTTTTCAACCTTGGCGGCACAGTTCGGGCAGGCAAGGCCAATCAGCTCATATTTGATTTTCATGACATCTTCCTCTTTTTAACTATTTTAAGGCTCGATTCGATAGGCTGACGAAAGCACGGCATCGCCCCAGGCATGCAATTTTTCCATCAGCTCCTCCCCGAGATAAAGACGGGCGCGCTCGATATTTTTTGCGCGGAAATCATGGGGGAGATGGATATCCGAGCCAAGCGCGCGGACAAAGCCGTCACGCACAAGCGCACGGTAGGCACGGCGGCGCAGGGGGTGGGCAAAGGCCTCGCAATTGATCTGTCCGACAGCACCGAGGGCGAAGAGCCTTTTGACGTCCTCGAGCGGATAGCGGTCGACATGCGCAAGCAAAACGCACATACCCGAGCACGTGAGGCGCGCAACGGTTTTATAAAGCCGCTCGTTCCATCGGAAGAAGGGCATTTCGAGCAAGAGCACGTTCGTGCCCGCAATGCAAAGCTCGCGAAGCCCCTCCATATGGTCAATGCCCTCGCTCAAAAGCACCTCCGCACCCGCATAGACCGAAAGATCGGTCTTGGCAAGCAGGGGGCGAAGCATGGCCTCGCGCTCGCGCCTGAAGGCCAGAACATCTGCGGCACTGTGCCACGTGGCGGGCTAGAAGTGGGGGGTGGCCACCACCTGCTTCACACCGCTTGCACGGAGTATGGCAAGCTGGGCCTCGGTATCCTCTTCCGAGCGTGAGCCGTGGTCGGCGCACGGCCATATATGTGCGTGAAAATCGTAGGTCATAGAGCCTCTTTACGCTTCTTTCTGATTTGTCGACGTTTTTTCGTCGGCTTCTTTTTTGTCGTTTGCAGCCTTGTGCGACTTTGCGTAGCCTGCTTTCGTATAGCTGGCGGAATCGCTGTAGTTGTAGTAATAGGAACTGCGGGAGCCGCGGCGGTTCTTACCGGCCTTGAGATTTAATCCGTTCAGAACCGCACCGAAGAGGTCGGCACCGATGGCCTTCAGATCTGCGGCGGCTTCGCGCACGTCGCGCTCGTAGCTGACGCCCGACCGTGACACGAGAATGTAGCCGCTGATACGGTCGGCCAGGATCAGCGCATCGCTCACGATGCGGATCGGGGGCATGTCAAAGATCACGCAGTCGAAATTCTCGGAAAGATAGGTGATGAGCGTATCGAAGCGGGCACTGTGCAAAAGGCCTGTCGGGTCGGGCGAGAGATTGCCCGCCGTCAGAACGTACAGATTCTCCACCTCGCTCTCGCGCAGGGCGGGTGTCTCGTTCAAGCCTGCCAGATATTCGGTCAGGCCCTCCGAATCCTCCGCATAACCGAAGATCTTATTTTGAGTGCCGCAGCGCAGATCGCAGTCGACGATCGCGGTCTTCTTGCCAATCTGCGCAAAGGAAACGGCCAAATTGGCCGAGGTGAGCGATTTGCCATCGTGCGGTATGGCGCTGATGACACCGTAAATGGGTGTACCTTCAATACGGCGGGAATAGATGAGGTTGGTGCGCAGATGGCGGTATGCCTCGGCAGCGGCAAACGAGCACTGTTCATCGCTGATCAGCTTACCAGAGGCGATGCGCGGCGCTTGGTTTTCACGATTCTTGCGCGCACGGTCGCCGCGAATGAGCGGAATGGCGGCAAGAACGGGGGCACCGACCGCGTCCGCGAGCTCCTCCTCGTTGATCAGCACGCGGCGGAAGAAGGCGTAGAGGAAGAAGGCCACGTAAACTAGGACCATGCCCACAAGCGCGGAGAAGATCGCGTTTGAGGTGATGCTCGGCTCATACTGATAGGCCTCACTCGGCTTTTCAAGCTCGGAAAGATAGAAGTTGGCAAGTGCGCTGTTTTCAGAGTCAACGCTGACGATCTTGCGCCAGATGGTATTGAAGTTGGCCGAGATACATTTGGCCAGGTCACGCGCCATTTCGGGGCTGTGCGCCTTGGTGGTGACGTCGATGGCAAAGATCAGATCCTCACGCAT
>JAFVXT010000140.1 GCA_017501005.1 Clostridia bacterium | reverse complement strand
CTGCGCCTGATTGAACCGCATTGATTGCGCAAATCCTTATAGATTACTTCAGTCATTTTCCCTTTTCTGAAAATCAGTTCAAGCCAATATTCGGTTTCCGAACATTCTTTCAAAGAGATTTCAAGCTTGTTTATAAAATCCGCTTTACTCTGTGCATATTTTGCTTCATGAATGTTAGCCCCGATAGACGATGAAGAACGAACAATCTGATTTACATAAACGGAGCAACCTTTTATTTCATCACACAAGTCGGATATTTGAATGGAAAATTCTATGGCATCTTCTCGTAGTTGGTTCTTATTGTCTTTCATTTGATAAAAGTCCTTTCTGATTGTCGATATGTTGCCTTCGCAACTCGATATCAATACCTTCGGTACGTCGATATGTTGCTTCGCAACTCGATATGTTTTCGCTGCACTCAAACTCGATATTTGCTCGCGTTGCGAGCAATCGATATGTTGCCTTCGGCAACGAGTGTCGATCGCGCCGCATCAAAGTTACTTCTCTCGCTTTGCCCTATGGGCAAAGCATATCGAGCGTGAAACGCCATATCGAGCCGAAGGCTATATCGAGCGACGCATCAGCGGCGCATATCGACGTCGAAAGCGCGTGTCAAAGACACGACGCTTTCGACATGCGCTGTCCTCGGAAACAAATCAAACGGCGTCACCTTATCCGCCTCATAGCCCATTTTTGTCAGGATCGCCACGTCGCGGGCAAGCGTTCTCGGATTACAGGAAATGTAAATAATTCTTGGCACGTTACGCGAGGCGAGGAAGGAAAGGAGCTTTTCGTCACAGCCCTTGCGCGGCGGATCGAGCACCACGGCGTCGGGCATGATTTTCGCGCCGCGAGAGTCTTCGGCGCAGGCGAGCAAATTCTCGGCATCGGCGGCATCACCGACGTAAAAGGAAGCGTTCGTTATGCCGTTTCTATCGGCATTTTCGGCGGCGCAGGCAACGGCGTCGGGCACGACCTCAATGCCGATCAGCTCGCGCACGTCGCGCGCCATCGAAAGACCGATACTGCCGACACCGCAATAAAGGTCGAGCAAAAGCTCGTTGCCCGTAAGGGCGGCACGGCGGCGCGCTTCCTCATAAAGCGCGGCGGCCATCTCGTGATTGACCTGGTAAAAGGCCGCGGGCGCAAGCGAAAGCGAAACACCGCACAATGTGTCAGTCAGCGACTTTTCGCCCCAAATATGCACGTATTCGTCACTGCAGATCACGTTGGTTTTTTTCTTTTGAAGGTTCAGCCAGACGCCCACGACCTCGGGGTGATGGTCGTTTAGCACGCCGATCAGACCGTCAAGCCCTTCAATCCAATCGCCATTGATGACGATTGTCAATAAAACGTTACCTTCCGCGCTTTGGCGCAGATAGATATGGCGCAAAAGCCCCGTGTGGCTTTTTTCATCATAAACCGAGGTTTGGCGCGAAGTAAACCATCGGCCGAGCGTATCGAGAATCCGCGCAAAGGCGGGCGGCTGGAGCGCACAGTGCGAGGCTTCCACCACGCGGTGGCTCTTGGGCGCAAAAAAGCCGAAAAAGACGCGGCCGTCAGAATCTTGCCCGACAGGATACTGCGCCTTGTTTCTGTATGCGTACTGCTTTTCGCCAAAGCGCAGCTCCTCAACGGGAATATGCGCCAGCCCCTCCGCGCAGAAGCAATCAAGTACGTGCTTGCGCTTGATCTCCCGCTCACGCGCATAGGTCATACGGCGGTAAGCACAGCCGCCGCACCCCTTGACCGCACAGAAATCCTCCTCGCGGTAGGGAGAGTGCTCCAGAATCTCCTCGGTGCGCGCCACGGCATAATTTTTCTCCGCGCGAATGACCTTCGCGCGCACGAGCTCACCGTCGATCGCGCCGCCGACGAACACCACCTGTCCGTCCTCGGCACGCGCAACACCGTAGCCGAGATGATTGACCTCTTTGATGCGGAGCGTGATCTCCTGATTCTTGTTGAGCATAATATAACCCCTTCGGATCGAAAATTCGTATTAAAGAAGCGTCTGACCGTTGACGTTCAGGCGGAACGCAAGCCCCAATTTTTCGGCGGCACGGCGGCAAAGCAGCATGCGGCCGAGAAAGATCTCAAAATAATCCATCACCGAGCTGTAGGCCGAATCAATGGTCAGCGTCAAGGTGATCTCACGCGCATTCTCGTCAAGCGTAAGCTCTGCATTTTGTACAGAATAGTTCACACGGTCGTGAATATCAAAGCTCGTCTCGTCGCTATTGCGCACGCGCGAAGAGCGCACGTCGCTCTTGTCGGCCAGAATCAGGGCGGCGGAAATTTCATTGACGGGCACGCCCGTGCCCTCATCATGATTGCCGATCGCCGTGCAGATCGCGGCAATGTCGGGGGCATCCATACCGAGGCGGTCGAGAATACGGAAGGTCATGATCGCACCGCTTTGCGAATGATCCACGCGGTTGATCAGATTTCCGATATCGTGCATGTGTCCCGCAATGCGCGCCAGCTCCACCGTGTGCGCATCGTGGCCGAGCCGCGCGAGCAAATCCCCCGCCACCTGCGCCACGCGCGAAACGTGCGCAAAGCTATGCTCGGTGAAGCCAAGCGCGGAGAGCGATGCGTCCGCCGCGCGAATGTAGGCCTTGATCTCTTCGTTGCTTCTGATCTGTTCGTAAGTAATCATTGTTTCCTCTTTCTATATTACTAAAGTTTACATTTATCAATCAAGCAAAAGGTTGGCATAAGCAAAGCTTTGCCCGTGAAAGTCCATGGGAACACTTGTCATCAGTGCGTTCACTCTTTGCAGCTTGGGAGAAAAGGCAAGATTCGTGCGCACCTCGCAGCTTTTGGCGTCAAAGCGGTCGAGCAGTGCCCCAAGTCCTGCACGCAAAGCGGAAAAATCCTCACCCCGCAAGAAAAGCTCGCGCACAACGAGGTGCGCGCCCTCCTGTTGCACGAGCGCGCCGTCGCCCGCCGACGAGCAAAGCGCACAGCCGCCGAAATAGGCATTTTCGCGCAACGCATAGGTAACCCCCTCTATGGGAAAAAGCATGTGCGGTGCCGCAAGCCCCGCCATGGCCGCCGCGCGAAGCGAAAAGTATTCGGTAGCATCGCACGCCTGCCACGTGAGGTCGGCTGTGCCTTCAAGCTCGCTTCGGTCAAAAAAGCCGTGATAGTAGCCCCCCGTCATGCGAAAGCCGTAGCTTTCGTAATAGGAGATCAGCCGTTCATTCACGGGCGAAAGCGCAAGCGCGACCGATTTTCTTTCGCATTCGTTAACGATCGTTGTCAAAAGGGTGCGCATCGCACCTTTTCCGCGCCACGCGCGCGAAGCCCCGACCGCATAGAGATAATAAGCGTTCGTGCCATGCCCCGTCTTGCCGTAGGTATCGCTTTCGCCATTGTCAAGCGTGCAGGGGAGCATGTGCACCATGGCAACGGTTTTTCCCGCATCATCGGTCAGAATCGGTACGCAAATAGAGTCAAAGCGTTCCCGATAAAAGAAATCGATATACGCGCGCCCGTCACCGAAGCACTCTTGCCACAACAAAGACAGCGCAGGGATATCCTCCCTTCGTGCCAACCGCATCTCCATCTGCAAGCCCCCAATCCTTTTCATGCGATTTGTTGCCGACTCTATTATACTCCATTTCCCGCCCTTTGTCAATTCGAAAAAGCACGCAATACCCTTGATTTTTTGCAAAAAGAATGTTATAATAATATCAATCCTTGCGCCTAAAGCCTTCTCCAGCGGGAGAAGGAGGACCGCGATAGCGGTGGATGAGGTGTTGTGTTCAGCTCGGCTGAACACGGACCGCGATAGCGGTGGTCAGCGACGCATTCTACGAATGCTTTCGCATCAAGCGTTTCGCTAAAGTGAAACGCTTGTATGAGGTGTTGTTGCG
>JAFVXT010000013.1 GCA_017501005.1 Clostridia bacterium | reverse complement strand
CACTCGTCGCCGAGTTTGAGGCGTGCCGCACACAAATGATCGAGGCGATGGATGACGATTTCAATACGGGTGGCGGTATTGCCGCGATCTACGATCTCATCCGCAAGCTGAACGGTGCAATGAACGGTGCCTCCCCTGCCTCCCGCGCCGCGATCGAAGCGGGAAAGGAAATCTTTGATGAGCTGACGGCGCTCTTCGGCTTTGTCAAGGAAGAAGAAACCGACAGTGATTTCATCCGCGAGATCGAAGAGGCGATCGAAGCACGCCGTGAAGCCAAGAAAGCAAAGAATTATGCTGAGGCTGACCGCATCCGTGCCGAGCTTGCCGCGCGCGGCGTTGTGCTTGAGGACACACCTCAGGGAACAAAATACAAGATCACAAAGGCATAAAGGCCTTCAAAAAAAGGAAAGGAGGAAAAACACATGAAGCTTTCCTCCTTTTTGCATTTCGCGGGCTTTGGTATCAAAACCGTTCTTTTTCGACGGAGAAAGCCAATTCTCGGCACCGTTATCATCACCGATAAGTGCAACCTCAAATGCAAGCACTGCTCGGTGAACAATATCACGGCGATCATTCATCCCTACGAGCAGATCCGCGGTGAAATGCAGCAGTTGTATGATATGGGGGTGCGTATTCTCTTTTTCTGCGGTGGCGAAACCTTCTTGTGGCGTGACGGCGCACACACGTTAAAGGATCTCGTTATCGAGGCGAAGGAGATGGGCTTTTTGATTGTCAACGTTGTGACCAACGGAACTTTTCCCATTGATCTGCCCGAGGCAGACCTGATCTTATTAAGTCTTGACGGGGACAGAGAGCGGCATAACGTGATCCGCGGGGATACATATGACACCATCATGGAAAACATCCGAAACGCGACCTCCGACAACATTTGCTTCTATATGGCGATCAACCAGATCAACAAAGATGCCATCCGTCATGTTGCTTGCGCTGCCCGTGACATCAAGAATGTCAAGGCAGTCTCCTTCAATTTTCATACCCCTTACCCCGATACGAGAGATCTGGCACTCTCAAAAGAGGAAAAAGCGAAGTGCTGTGAAGTGATTTCGCAATTAATGAAGGAGGGTGCTCCTGTTTTCAACCTAAAAAGCGCCTTTCCTTATCTCATAAACAACACCTTCCCCACTCCCTGCCACCAATGTGTCGTGATGGAAAACGGAAAGCTTTCAACCTGTGGGCGCTGTATTGACGTACCGGGGCTCTGTAAGGAGTGCGGCTACTTCTTCGTCGCGGAATATACCCTGCTCTTCCGCGGGAAGCCAAAGATCATCTTCGAGATGCTGAGAACCTATCTCAAATACATCTGAGCTTGATATGAGTATCATAACAAAAATGACAAGAAGCTGGCTGACGCGTTCTCACAAGCCCTTCTTGTTTCAAAACGAATACGATAAAGTACTTCCTTACGAGGAATGCCATTCGCTCGGCTTATACGTACACATTCCCTTTTGCAAAAGCATTTGCAACTTTTGTCCTTACTGCAAAGTGCGCTATGACGAAGAGGCGGCAGGACGCTATATTGACGCACTCATTCGGGAAATCCACCTTGTCGGAGGGCAAAGCGAAGGAAAAAAGACTGCTACCAGCCTTTATTTCGGTGGAGGAACGCCCGCGCTTTTAGCCGACAGGTTGCATGAGATCATCGATGCCATTCAAACGCATTTCGTTATCACGGAGGGCATCGGTGTCGAGCTACACCCCGATAACGTAGAGCCCAATCTGCTCCGCACGCTAAAAGCGGCAGGGGTCACAAAGATCAGCATCGGTATTCAATCCTTTCAAACAAAATTTCAAAACATCCTGGGAAGAAAGACGGTAAATCGCGCAAAAATTGAGGCGGCACTTTCCGAAGTACCGTTTGAAACTGTCTCCATGGACTTTATTTTTGCGCTACCCGATCAGAGCTTTGAAGATTTGAAAACCGATATTGACAGTGCCTTTTCGATGGGTGCCAACCACGTGGCGATCTATCCCTTCATTGATTTCACCTTCACCTCGAGCGAGGTCAAAGCAATGCCCAAGCGTCAAAAGCGTATGCTCCTTGATGCCATCACAAAATACTGCATGGAACAAGGATATAAGCGAAGCTCTATTTGGACCTTTTCCTCCGAAAAGGATGCCAAATACTCCTCTATGACGCGAGATAATTTTCTGGGCTTCGGTTGTTCGGCAACCACCCTGCTCCGCCGTCAGTTCAAAATCAATACCTTCTCGGTAGAAGAATACTGCAAGCGTATCGACAGACAAACGCTTCCGACCTCACTGACGCTTCGTTTTTCCGAACGGCAACGCATGGTCTATTATCTGTTTTGGACTGCGTACAGCACAGAGGTGCGCGCTGACGATTTCGAGCAATTTTTCGGTGTCTCCCTGCGCCGGATGTACGGATTTGAGCTTTTGATCGCTCGCCTGCTCGGCTTTGTGAAAAAAAGAGGCACCGTATACCGTATGACGCTCAAGGGGGCGTTTTACTATCACTATTACGAAAATTTCTATACCCTCGCTTACATTGACAAAATGTGGGGAATCATGCGGAAGGAAGCCTTCCCCGCAAAAATAGAATTGTAAGAAAAGACCGCCTGCCTCTTGGCAGACGGTCTTTTCTTATCAACCCACTGCCCCTCTCGCGATGCGGGAGGAGCAAAAAGTGCGAGCTTTACTTAATGGCAACAGCCGCCTTTGCCGTTGCCCGTGCCCTCGCGGAGCGCGGGCGTCAAGTACACCTCAACAGCAATGTAGTAAATGCCTCGTTGAACGGCACAAACACGATCTTCTCTTTTTCATAATCGACCTTCAACTTTTTATTCAAAAAGCCTTGTTGCTTGTTAAAACGACCTTATCACCAAAT
>JAFVXT010000139.1 GCA_017501005.1 Clostridia bacterium | reverse complement strand
TCGGCAACGTGGTCGGTCGCGCAACGCTGAATGGCAAGCGACAGAATGTTGCGTGCCTTGGTTTCGGCCTCGTCCTTGAACTGTGCCTCCAGCTCGTCAAGACGCTGTGCCAGCTCGTGCTTGATCTCGCCCTCAACGCGTTCGATCAACTCCTCCTTCGCCTCCTCGGCGGTAAGGCCAGCCAGTGCCTCAAGCACATGCTGCTGCTCGGCAAGTGCGGCCGTGATCTCGGCGCGCAGTGCATCGTTGGCACGCAGCTTTTCTTCCAGCATTTCGTTCTTGCGGTCCAGCGCTTCAACCTTGGCTTCAAGGTTTTCTTCCTTCTGGATCAGGCGGCGCTCCATACGCGTTACCTCGGCGCGGCGTTCCTTCAGCTCTGCTTCGGTTTCGTTGCGCAGACGAAGGATCTCTTCCTTCGCTTCCATCAGCTTTTCCTTCTTGATTGCCTCTGCCTGCTGCGCGCAATCGGTAAGGATGCGCTTTGCTTCGGCCTCGGCCGAGCCGATCTTCTTTTCGGCGACAAATCTGCGGATCAAAAAGCCAATCGCGGCACCCACGGCAAGCGCGGCCACGATCAGACCAATTGCAAGTCCCAAATTCATAGTGAATACCTCCTTTTCTTTTTTGTTATTCATATATACAAAATGAAATTGCTCAACATTGTATACATTAAATTATTATACACTATATTTACGCGCGTGTCAAGTAGCGCCCCCTCTTTTCAAAGAGAAAATGCCGATTTGTTTTTGACGCTTTTCCTTGACAATCGACGGATTTTCCGCTATAATGAAAACAAGCAAATTCAATTTGAAAAGGAGTGTTCATCATGAAAAGTGTAAAAATCCGTCTTTCCACCATTGCAGACGTGCGTGATTTCGTAAACATTCTGGCCAAAACCGAGATCGACATCGACCTTTGCTCGGGCCGATACGTCGTTGACGGTAAGTCGATCATGGGCATTTTCAGCCTTGATCTGCTCTCCCCCATTACGCTGACTGCACATTCCGACGATACCGACGAGCTGTTTGAAAGCATCGCCCGCTTTATCGTAGAATAAAAAAAGCCCCGACCGCGGTCGGGGCTTTTTTTATTTCTCCAATTCATCAATAAGGGCGGTAATGGCGGTGCGGAAGGCTTCCTTATCGCCGTTGTTGGTGATAAAGCGGTCTGCAATGGAGATCGGGCCGCCCTTGGCAAGATTTTCAATTTCAGAATAATCACGGGCAATCGCCTGCTCGCGCGTCAGAGGACGCACAGGGCGGTTGGTAAGGCGCGCGTAGCGCAGTGCGCGGTCGGTCATAACGGCGACCACAGTGAGATCCGCACACACGTTTTCGATGATATACTTATATTCATCCCAAGAGTAAAGGCCGTCAAGCACGACGTGCCCTTTTTCAAGGCAGGAAAGAATTTTATCCTTGGATTTTACCGCGTATGCCGCCATACCGTATTCACGGCGCAGCTTTTCGCGCTCGTATCTCTCATTTTCGGGGGTAACGGGCAGTCCCTCGCGCGCCAATTCATCCATGGTGACCTGTCCGAAATAAATG
>JAFVXT010000138.1 GCA_017501005.1 Clostridia bacterium | reverse complement strand
ATGATCTACGATATTACCAAATACGGAGCTGTGGGTGACGGTGTGACCGCAGATACCGAAGCCATACAAAAGGCCATCGATGCGTGCCATGAAAACGGCGGCGGCCGCGTTCTTTTGCCGGGCGGTCGCGTATACCGCACAGGCTCCTTGGTGCTGAAATCCTACGTAGAGCTGCATCTTGAAATGGGTGCCGTCTTAAAGGCCTGCGATGACCTCGAGGCATTCCGCTTGTTTGATAGCGAAAAGAAGGTGCCCGAAAAGAAGAAGTCGGACGAGTATCTTCCCTCCTATGCCAACAGCGATTACAGCGGCAAGCCGCAATATTACTTTATCTATGCCAAGGACTGCGAATACGTTGCGATCACAGGTCTTGGAAAAATTGACGGCAATGAAGAGATCTTCTACGGCAAGATCACGCCCTGGCACATCGACGGTGCTTTTTATCCCCGTATGCCGATGCTGTTTCTGGAGCATATTACCCATTTGACCTTGCATCAGGTGACACTGACCCGCAGTGCATTCTGGACTGTGCATATGGTCGGTTGCCGTGACGTGCTGATCGATAGCATTCGTATTCTCAACAATTTGCGCACGGCCAGCAGCGACGGCATTGACCCCGACCACTGCCAAAACGTCCGCATCGTCAACTGCCATATCGAATCTGCCGACGACTGCATTGTCCTCAAAAACACGGCAAGTGCCATGGAATACGGCAACTGCGAAAACATCGTCATTTCGAACTGCACCCTGATGTCCACCGGCGCCGCCATCAAGATCGGCACGGAAAGTGAAGCACTCTTCAAGAACATCGTGGTGCAAAACTGCAATATCGCCAAAACCAACCGCGGTATTTCTTTGCAGCTGCGCGATAACGGCAGCATTGAAAACGCACTCTTTACCAACATCAATATCGACACGCGGCATTTCTCGAAGGAGCATTGGTGGGGCGGCGCCGAACCGATTGCCGTCACTGCCCTTCCGAGAAAAGAGGTCACTCGGCTCGGCCACGTCAAAAACGTGCGTTTCCAGAACATCAACTGCTGCAGTGAAAACGGTATTCTACTCTATGCGGATACGCCCGAAAATATCAGCGACATTTCCTTCGGAAACGTTTATTTGGAGCTGAAGGCAAAGACCGATTGGACAAGAAACTATCACGATCTGCGTCCGACGTACAAGCAAGACGTGCTGACCGATCATCTGTATGCCCTTTACGCGTGCAATGTGAACGCCCTTTCCTTTGACGGCTTCACGGTGGAGGTCGATGAAGCACTGAAGGACGAAATGGTCGGGCTTTATCACGTGCAAGAATGTCAGAACGTGAAGGGACTCACCGAATAAAATGCACACGCGCCCCGCAGTCAGCTTTCGCTTGACTGTGGGACGCGTTTTTTCAGCAAAGAGCTTAAAATCCAAAATCTGCCGTTTAAAATTCTGTTTTCTCTAAAGATTTCCACTCATAAAAGAAAAATGCGGGCGCACAATAATAGCAGAGACGCGAAAGCGACAAAAATCACAAAACCGAAACGGCAACGTTTTTCCGCCGCGGAGGCAATGTGATTGCCTTCGCGGACTCAATTGATATAGATAGTAACACAGGAGAAAATAGCGTGAAAGTTAGCTTTACCTCATGAAAGCTCACAGATCACGCTACTGAAAGTCAAATTTAAAATGGGGCCCAGCCCATTTTAGTTTGCAAGCAAACACATTTGACTTTCGCCAAGTATTTGTGCCGCCTTAAGGCGGCAGAATGGAGATTATTAAAATGGCAAGAAATAAAGTTGTCGTTCCCGAAGTACAGTCCGCTATGGACAAGTTCAAGATGGAAGCCGCTTCCGAAGTCGGCGTGAACCTCAAGCAGGGTTACAATGGCGATCTCACTTCCCGTCAGGCAGGTTCTGTCGGCGGCCAGATGGTCAAGAAGATGATCGAGAAGTACGAGAACGACATTAAGAATAACGGCTAAAAGCCATAAAAGAGGGAGCTGTCATGCGACAGCTCCCTTTTACTTATGAAAGACTCCGACAAAATAACAGAAAATTCGGTCAAGCCTTTGATCACAAACGTTTTTAAGACAAGGCGAAGCGTTTTCGAGCTTCAGGTTGTATTCCTTCAAAACCTTCAGGCCGATCGTCACAGAAGCGGCCTTACTCTTTCCTCACTTTCCTGTCTGCTTTTTATTTCACGTAAAGCGGTACGCCGGTCAATGCCATATGCTCGCGCGTGCGACGCATAATGATCAGGTAAGCGACGATCTGGAAAGCGAGCGTCAAGGCCCACGAGATCGGATAAGAAGCGAAAAGCCACTGCAAATTATGAAAATAAGGGATTGGGAAAATGAGATAGATCCAAACGAGGCGCAGGCCGCACACACCGACCACCGTGATAATCATCGGCACAAGCGACGAACCGATGCCGCGCATGACGCCTGTAAAGACCTCCATATAGCCGCAAAGGAAGTAAGTGGCGGCGAGCATGGTCAAGCGCAAAACGGCGTGCTCGATAACCTTTTCATTGCCACCAAGGTAAAAATCAAGCATCTGACGGCCGAAAAGGATCTCGACACCGCCGAAGATCGCCCAAATGAGCGTGACAAGCAAAAGCGAACAGGAAAAGACCTTTTTGACGCGGTCAAGCTTGCGCGCGCCGACGTTCTGCCCGACGAATGCAAGCGTGCCGTGATACACCGCATTCTGTGCGGTATAAACGAACCCGTCTAAGGTCGAAGCCGCCGTATTGGCCGCCACGACGGTACTGCCGAGTGAGTTGACCGACGATTGCAAAAGCACGTTTGAAAGGCCAAAGACGCCGGACTGAATGCCTGCGGGCAAGCCGATTCGAATGATGCGCAGAAGCTTATCGCCGTGCAAGCGCAAGCGATGAAAATACAGGCGGCAATCGTCCTGCAGGGAATGCAAACGCCAGATGCCCGCAATCGCAGAAAGGACTTGCGAAACGACGGTAGCCCAGGCAACACCTGCCACATCCATATGGAACACGATCACGAAAAGAAGATTCAGCAAAACGTTAATAAGCCCGCTGAAGATCAGCACGTACAAAGGAAACCGCGTATCTCCCTTGGCGCGCAAAATAGCGGACGAATAGTTATAGACCATCGTCGCGGGGATTCCCACGAAATAGATCTGCATATAGAGAACCGCTTTTGAAAAGATGTCATCGGGCGTTCCCATCAGCGAAAGCAAGGGAGATGCAAGCAGAAAACCGATGAGTGCGATCGGCAAGCCGAAAATGACCGATGCGGTGATTGATGTATGGACGGTTTCGGATACGGCCCTTGCATTCTTTGCGCCGATGTATTGAGATGCCACGACGCTTGCGCCGACAGAAAGGCCGAGCACCATGCAGACAAGCAAATTGCAGATCGAGCCGGTTGCCCCGACAGCGGCCAGCGACTGTTCTCCGTTCTCGGCAAAGCGGCTGACGACGAAGGAATCCGCAAAATTATAAAGAAGCTGCAAAATACCGGTTGCCAACACAGGCAAGGTATATGCCACCATTTTTCCAAAAACGGGGCCTTCGGTCATATTTATATCTCTTTTAGCCATGAAAATCCTCCTGATCGCAAAGCAAAAAGACGGCATGTCGATTTTTACAGTTTTATTATAATTCTTTTTATTCTATTGTCAAGTCAAAATGTGTTTTTTGTACCGTCAAACCTTCTTTTTTTCTCCCGAAAGTCTTGCATTTTCAAAAAGAATATCCGGACCCCTCCCATTGCTTCGTCACCGCGATCGGCCGGGGTAACATCCGGTGGGAAGGCGTGATCGAATCCGCCATCAAGGCAGGCGTGAAGAGCTACGTCGTTGAGCAGGATGTCTGCCCCGGCGATTCCTTTGACAGCCTGAAGATCTCGAGCGACTATCTGCACGCAAACTTTATGGAATCGATTCCGTTACGGGATCATTGTCGCACCGGGAACCAATTCATGCAAGGCGGCGGATTTTGCCGAGCGTGCGGAAGCTGCATTTTTAAGTGCGTCACACAGTAAGTATTTTTGTTTTTAAATACAATCAAAAAGGTCTTCCTCGAGTTTCGAGGAAGACCTTTTTGATTGATCCGAATCAGAGCGTGACAAGGTTTGCGCGATCGGCAGTACCTTTCATGAAGCCCTCTGCATTTTCAAGCGTGGTACGGCTGATGGCCTCAAGCGCTTCCTTGGTCAGAAAGCCCTGGTGCGACGTAACGATGACGTTCGGGAAGGAAAGCAGGCGCGCGGTCACGGAGCTTGAGAGGATATCGTCCTCGCGGTTTTCGAAAACGTTTTCGTCCTCTTCCTCGTAAACGTCAAGACCGACGCCCGAAAATTTATGCTGACGAATGCCGCGGATCAGATCTTCTGTCGCAATCAGTGCACCGCGAGAGGTATTGACAAGAATCACGCCGTCCTTCATTCTTTCAATGGCCTCAATGTCAATGAGATGATAGGTTTCTTCGGTGAGAGGGCAATGCAGGCTGATCAGATCGCTTTGCTTGAGAAGCTGCTCAAACGGTACGTACTCCACAATGCTTTCAAGGGCAGGGTTTTCGTATTTATCGTAGGCAATGACCTTCATGCCAAGTCCTCGGCAGGCGCGGCACATGGCGGCACCGATCTTACCCGTACCGATGATGCCCGCAGTCTTGCCCGCAAAGTTAAAGCCTGTCAGACCCGAAAGGCTGAAGTTATTCTCGCGCACACGGATATAGGCCTTGTGGAGATGGCGATTGACGGCAAAGGCCAGCGCCATGGCATGCTCGGCCACAGCTTCGGGCGCATAGCCCGGCACACGCATGACCGTGATAGAGCAACGCGAAGCCGCCTCAAGATCAACGTTGTTGAAGCCTGCGCAACGCAAAAGAATCAGCTTGACACCGCAAGCACTCAAAAGCTCCACGACACGCGTGCTCACGTCCGAAGCAACAAACAGGCAAACGGCATCGTAGCCCTTGGCAAGAGTGGCGGTTTTTTCCGAAATATCGGTTTTCAAATAATCAATGGTGATATCGGGAAAATCACCGATCACCGCATCGAAGGCCTCAGTGTCGTAAGGCTTTGTATCGTAAAATAAAATTTTCATGATTCTCTGCTCCTTCATGATTCTGTTGATAAAATACCCGAAATGATCGGAAAATATCCTTTCGCCCGACGCATATTTTTCGCGCGATATCGAAAACTATCAAAAAGTCTTGCAGAAAGGAGTTTGATATGTGCTTTAAAAAACGGAAAAACCATGCCCTTCCCTTCTTTTTTCTCGGTATGGTAGCGGCCGCCGCACTATACCTTGTCTACCGATTCATGACCAAAAAATGCCGTGCGGCCGAAAAGGCGGTTCAAAGCTGCATGGCCGACAGTCTCTTCTGCGATTGCGAGAAGGATTCGGACAGATAGTTGAAAAACGCGAGAAAAAAATGCTTTGGTCTGCGTGCAAACCAAAGCATTTTTCATTTAAGCCTCCAAGAGCTTTTCAACGGATACAAGCTTGATCACCGTGATCAGCACCTTGACCGCACTTGCAAGATCGGCAAGAGAAGGATAGGTGGGCGCAAGACGAAGATTCTTATCGCACGGATCCTTTCCGTACGGGAAGGTCGCGCCCGCACCCGTCAAGGTCACACCGGCCGCTTTGGCATATTGATACACGCGCGAAGCACAGCCGTCAAGCAAATCGAGGCTGACAAAATAGCCGCCGTTCGGTTCACTCCAATCGGCAATACCGCACGAACGCAATTCAAGGTCGAGCGTTTCGAGCAAAAGATCAAATTTCGGGCGAATGCACTCGGCTTGCTTTTTCATTTGCGCACGAACACCGTCCGCATCACGCAAAAACGCGAGATGACGCAGCTGATTCAGCTTGTCGGGGCCGATGGTCTGCGCGGCAATGAGCGGCTTAATCTGCGCCAAATTTTGGTCGGATGCCGCCATCATGGCAACACCGGCGCCGGGGAAGGTGATTTTGGACGTGGAGGTAAAATAGAACACACGGTTTTCGTTGCCTGCGCGCTTGGCCTCTTCGAAAATATCGAGAAGAAAATCTCCTTCACCGTAGATTTCATGCACAAAGTACGCATTATCCCACATGATGCGGAAATCGGGCGCGGCACACTTCATCGAAGCCAGACGGCGCACGGTTTCATCCGAATAGGTAATGCCTGTCGGATTGCTGTATTTCGGCACACACCAGATACCCTTGATCGAGGCGTCGGAGGCTACCAAACGCTCAACCTCATCCATGTCGGGACCGCTTTCGGTCATGGGAACCGTGATCAGCTCAAAGCCGAGCGTTTCGGTGACACCGAAATGGCGGTCATAGCCGGGCGCGGGGCAAAGAAATCTCAGCTTTTCCTCACGGCACCACGGACGGGGCGAATCGGCAACGCCGAAAAGCATGGCGCGGGAAAGGGTATCATACATCATACTCAGCGAAGAATTTCCGCCCACAATGATATTCTCGGCCGGAATGCCCGTCAGCGATGAGAAAAACCCGCGCATTTCGGGCAGACCGTACGTATCGCCGTAGTTGCGGCAATCCATGCCGCCGCGGCTTTGATAATCGATTTCCGACGAAATTGACAAAAGCGCATTCGAAAGATCAAGCTGATCTGCGGCAGGCTTGCCTCTCGACAGATCAAGCGAAAGACCGCTTTCGCAATATGCGCGGTATTCCTTTGAAAGTTTTTCGCGCAGCTCTTCAAGCTCCGCGCGTGAAAGCTCTGTATATGTCATTACTGAAACGACTCCTTTGGGCCAAATCTTGCGTTTTTTCGATGTTCGGTTGAAAGTATACCACACAAACGTCTTTTTTGCAAGAGGTTTTGCAAAAATAATTCAAAAATTATCATTTTTTTACTGTAGTTGGCTTTTTTGAGATCAAAAATGCAAGCGAGATTCTTGTTTTATGCAAAATGCGGTTTTTTTTCCACACCTTTTATTTGTTTTTTCTTTACAACGACGTCTTGACAAGTTCGTTCGTTTGTTATATAATAGAAAAATAGTATACCAAAGCATCAAATATATAAAACATTTTAAAAGGAAAAGAACAATGGCAAAGAATGACAAAAAAATGGTGGAGCAAATCACCTCAATGGACGAGGATTTTGCAAAATGGTACACCGACATCGTCAAAAAAGCAGACCTGATTGATTATTCCAGCGTCAAAGGATGCATGATCATCCGTCCGTACGGCTATGCAATCTGGGAGCATATCCAACGCATTCTGGATACCGAATTTAAGAAAACGGGACACGAGAACATCTACATGCCGATGTTCATTCCCGAATCGCTGCTCAATAAAGAAAAGGCACACGTCGAAGGCTTTGCCCCCGAGGTTGCATGGGTGACGATGGGCGGCAGCGAGCGTCTGACCGAGCGTCTTTGCGTGCGCCCGACCTCCGAAACGCTCTTCTGCGAGCATTATGCAAACATCATTCGCTCTTACCGCGATCTGCCCAAGCTTTATAACCAATGGTGCAGCGTTGTCAGATGGGAAAAAACCACGCGTCCTTTCCTGCGCAGCCGTGAATTTTTGTGGCAGGAAGGCCACACCATGCACGCCACCGCAAAAGAGGCTGAGGAAGAAACGCTTCGCATGCTGAACGTCTATGCCGATTTCTATGAAAAGTCGCTCGGCATTCCCGTTGTGCGCGGCAGAAAGACCGACAAGGAAAAATTCGCAGGTGCGGCCGCAACCTATACGGATGAAGCGCTCATGCACGACGGTAAGGCTCTGCAGGGCGGTACGTCGCACAATTTCGGCGACGGATTTGCACGCGCCTTTGGTATTCAGTATCTTGACAGCGACAATCAACTGAAATACTGCCACCAGACCTCCTGGGGCGTCACCACGCGCATCATCGGTGCCATCATCATGACGCACGGTGATGACCGCGGCCTCGTTCTTCCCTCCGCCGTTGCACCCGTTCAGGTTGTGATCGTTCCTGTTCAGCAGCACAAGGAGGGTGTCCTTGAAGCCGCAAACGCGCTCAAAGACCGTCTTTCCTCTGTCGCTCGCGTCAAGCTCGACGACAGTGACAATAGCCCCGGATGGAAGTTTGCCGAGCATGAAATGCGCGGTGTGCCGATCCGCATTGAGATTGGTCCGCGCGACATCGAAAACAATTCCTGCGTATTGGTTCGCCGTGATTCGGGCGAAAAGCAGTTCTTCTCGCTTGACGGCATTGAAAAGACAGTGGAAGAGCAGCTCGAGGCGTTGACCCTGGCTCTTTACGAGAAGGCATCGGCTAACCGCGAAGCGCATACCTATACCGCACGCACGCTTGAAGAATTCAAGGAAATTGCCGAAACCAAAAACGGCTATATCCGTTCCATGTGGTGCGGCGAGCTTGACTGCGAGCTGAAGCTCAAGGAGGAAGCCGACGTCACCTCCCGTTGCATGCCCTTCAATGATACCGAATGCGTCTCCGACAAGTGCGTTTGCTGCGGCAAGCCTGCAAAGACGCTGGTTTATTGGGGCAAGGCATATTAATCCAAAAGAATTTCTGCGCCAAAAAGAACAACCGATGAAGGAGGGGATCAGGCGATGGCAGTTGAAAGTCCGGTTCAGCAACCGATTGCGGACGGCCGAAGCTTCAGCTTCATTTCGGGACGCGGCCGCGTGCTGACACTCACGCACAAGCGCGAGGCTTCTTCTCTTCCTCTTGCCATGGACACGTTGGCGCAAAACGATGAAGCACCCGAGGGCACGGCGATCCTCATCAACAAAAACCGCAATACCGACCGCACCTTACCCGTCCGTCTTTTCAAGCGAGCCAATGCCCCCTTCTATTTCTGCTTGCTGTTACGCCCGAAGATTCCGCCGCAAAAGGCTATGCCCCTGACGGCGCTGGCAACAGTTGCATTTTGCCGCGTTCTGCGCCGTTTTTCGGGCAAGCAGATCACCGTGGGCTGGCCGAACAAAATCTATTCGGACGGCAATCTGCTCGGATACGTTTGGCTCAAAGGAATCCTGCACAAAACCGACGGTACATACGATTCAATCGTCATCGGTATCGCGGCCGCCCTCTCGGAGGCCATGGAAAGCGACCGTCTGACAAAAACCGTTTCCCGCGTTTTTACAGGGAGCTTTTCGGGATTCCGTGACCGTGTCGCGCAAGCACTTCTTGCCGAGATCTTCGCACTCTACGAAAAGATGGAAAAGGACCGTTCGTTCATGAGCGAATACCGCGCGCTCTGCCGTGACCGCGATGCCTTCATTCAACTGCGCTCTCCGCGCAGGCGCGGCACGATCCGCGATATTGATAACGAAGGACGCATGGTTGTGGATCTGGCAGGCGGCGGAAGTGAAGTTCTCTTCTCTGCGGAAAACATCAAAAAGATCATCTATAAGCATAAATGATGCAAAGGTCGCGCACTCACAGGTGCGCGACCTTTTTTGATCGGTCAGAGCACTTTTCTGTGCTTTGATCAATCTTTTTTCTGTGCTGAATTTGCGCTTCCTATCATATTATTATATTATTATAAAAAAAGGGGAGGAGTGATTGCTTATCCGATCTTTTTTCGTCAAAATGTTGTCTTTGCTCTCATTTCTTTTATGGCTTCTGCTCCTTTGTTACTGCGAGGGGCCTCTTCGCGCGCTCGCGGTTGTCCTTGCCGTCACTTTCCATGAATGCGGCCATCTTTTTGCCTTTTGGCTTTTGGGCGAAAAAAGACCGCGCCTTTCTTTTCACGCGCTCGGATTGACGCTGACACCGCGCCGTATGCTTTCCTACCGTCACGAGGCCGCCGTTTCGCTTTGCGGCCCGCTTGTCAATCTCCTGACCGCGCTTTGTTCCTTGCCCTTTTCCTCACTTTCCTTTTTCTCTGCGCTCTCCGCCATCTCATTTTTACTGGCCTTTGTTCATCTCTTGCCCATCATTCCGCTTGACGGCGGCCGCATTTGCTTCGCTTTATCTCAGGCACGCTTTGGCGAGTCGGGCGTTCGGTTTGCCGCCGCACTCTCCCGGATCACGCTTTGCATCTCTCTTTTTTTCTTTCTCTATTTTCTCCTTTATTACGGCATTGGCCTTGCGCCGCTTTTTTCGGTTCTCATGCTTTTCCATGAGCAACAGCCCTACCGCTACGACCTATAAAGGGGCATTTTCTCTTTTTTCGAGCGATCAAACGCCGAAAAGCAAGGAAACATGAGGATATCAAAGGATTTCGGTCTTTTTTGACGTTTTTTTGCGCTTCTTGCAATTTGTCACCCTTTAATCACGAATAACCAAAGAATTTGCAGAAAACTATTGCATTTTCTATTGATATCTGCTATAATGGTCATCGAAAGTCGAAACACTTGTTTTTTTGCTATTTTTTTATTTGAAAGGAGTCCGTTTTCAAAGGAAATGGAAAATATCATTGAGTTAAAGGGTGTCTCTAAATTTTTTGACGGCGAATGTATCCTTGACGGAATTGATCTCTCAATCCGCGACAAGGAGTTCGTCACGTTGCTCGGCCCTTCCGGTTGCGGTAAAACCACAACGCTTCGCATCATCGGCGGCTTCGAAACGCCCGATCGCGGAGAACTCTTCATTGACGGTCAGTCGGTCAAGAATACGCCGCCGAACCAACGTCCCGTCAATACTGTCTTTCAAAAATATGCACTTTTCCCTCACCTGAACGTTTTTGAAAACGTTGCCTTCGGTCTGCGTCTGGCGGGTGCGCCGAAGGATGAGATCGTTCGCTCTGTCACCGAAATGCTTGCCTTAGTAAAATTGAAGGGCTTCGAACGCCGTACGGTCACCAGCCTTTCGGGCGGTCAGCAGCAGCGTGTTGCCATTGCACGCGCACTCATCAACCATCCGCGCGTTCTGCTTTTGGACGAACCGCTCGGCGCGCTCGATCTCAAATTGCGCAAGGATATGCAAAACGAACTGAAAAAGATTCAGCGCCAGACCGGTATCACCTTCATTTACGTCACGCACGATCAGGAAGAGGCGCTTTCCATGTCTGATACCGTGGTCGTCATGGCAAACGGTAAGATCCAGCAGATCGGCTCGCCCGTTGATATCTATAATGAGCCCGAAAACGCTTTCGTTGCCGACTTTATCGGCGAATCCAATATTCTTGACGGCATCATGGTGTCCGACGGCAAGGTCAAATTTTCCGGCCGTCTTTTCGACTGTGTGGACAGCGGCTTTGCACCGAACGAGCCTGTTGATATCGTTGTGCGTCCCGAGGACGTTGACGTTGTCAAGCTCGATGACGGCATGCTGACAGGTACTGTCAGCTCGGTCACCTTCAAAGGCGATTATTATGAAATCATCGTAGATGTCGGCGGCTTTAAATGGATGCTCGAAACCTCGGATTACGAAGCACCCGAAACGCGTATCGGCCTCAAAATCGAGCCCGAAGCCATTCACGTCATGAAAAAATCCGAATTTTCGGGTCAGTTTGGCGACTATTCCTCTTTCAGCGATGAAATGGATCATATGTCCGATCCCACGGAGGAGGAAGCAGAATGAAAGGGAGAACCGCTTTTCAAAAATTGGCAGCGGTGCCTCATATTGTCTGGACTGTCATGTTCATCGTGGCACCAATGCTCTTCGTTCTTTACTTTGCACTCACAGATGCCGACGGCCGCTTCTCCTTTGCCAATATCACGTCGCTTTCGCAGTATACGAACGTTTTCATTCTCTCCATCGCCTTTGCGCTGATCGCCACGGTCATCTGTCTCTTGATCGGCTATCCCCTGGCCTATTATATGGCACAGCAAAAGGGGCGCACGCAAAAGCTCCTGATGGTTCTTCTGATGCTCCCGATGTGGTGCAACCTTCTGATCAGAACCTATGCCCTGATGACCTTGCTTGATAACGGCGGACTTCTCAATTCCCTGCTCGATTCGCTCGGTCTTGGCAAGATCACCATTGTCGGCACCGATTTCGGTGTGATTCTCGGTATGATCTACGATTTTTTGCCTTACATGGTTTTGCCGATCTTTACCGCCATGACCAAATTGGACAAGCAATACATCGAAGCCGCACACGACCTCGGCTGCAGCCACCTCCAGACCATGACGCGTGTGGTGATCCCGCTCACACTTTCGGGTGTCGTTTCGGGTGTCACCATGGTGTTCGTACCCTCAATCAGCACCTTCTATATCTCTCAAAAGCTCGGTGCGGGCAAAATTGATCTCGTGGGTGATACCATTGAGCGTCTTTTCCAAAACCCCAGCACCTATAACGTGGGTGCCGTCATTTCGCTCGTCATGATGATCCTGATCATCATCTCGGTTCAGGTCATGAACAGATTCACCGACGATGAAAAGAGGGTGATGCCGTGAAAATTCTTTCGAAATTCTATATTGGTATCATCTTCCTGCTTCTGTATCTGCCGATCCTCGTGCTGATCGTCTTTTCCTTCAACGAAGCGGGAAGTCTGGCTCACTTTTCCGGCTTTTCGCTTACGTGGTACAAAGAGCTCTTCCACGATGAAGAGGCGCTTTCCGCATTGAGAAATTCGCTGTTTCTTGCAGTTTTTTCTTCTCTGATCGCCACCGTCATCGGCACGTTCGGCGCACTTGGCCTGCACCGCATGAAAAACCGTTACCTGAAGCAGCCCATTCTGACTGCAACCAACATTCCCATGATGAACCCCGATATCGTTACGGGCGTGTCCATGATGCTTCTTTTCGTGGCACTTGCCTCGCTTCTCGGCTCCAAGAGCTTCTTCGGGTTCGGTACGATGCTGGTTGCCCATACCACGTTCAATATTCCTTATGTCCTGCTTTCGGTCATGCCCCGCTTCAAGCAGCTTGATCCTTCGCTTTCCGAAGCGGCGCAAGACCTCGGCTGCACGCCTGCGCGCGCCTTTTTCAAGGTTGAGCTTCCGCAGATCGTGCCCGGCATCATTTCGGGCTTGATGATGAGCTTTACCCTCTCGCTTGACGACTTCGTTATCAGCCACTTTGTCAGCTCTCCGAATTTCCAGACCTTACCCTTGTATATCTATAACCAGACCGCGCATAACGTCAAGTTCAGCATGTACGCATTGAGTGCCTTGATCGTCGCGCTCATTCTTGTGATTTTGCTGATCGTCAATTTTGCGGGCTCGTTCGGTCAACGTAAGAAAGGAGAAGTGAAAAAATGAAAAAAGCTCTTTCCTTTTTGCTTTTGGCACTCCTTCTTTCAGCCTCTCTTTTTTCCTTCGTCTCCTGCTCCGACTCTGAAAGCAGCACAAAAACCCTGTACGTCTACAATTGGGGCGAATATATTTCGGACGGCTCGGAGGGAACGCTTGACGTCAACGCTCTCTTCGAGGAATGGTATTACAAGGAATACGGCGTGCGCGTGGAGGTCAATTATTCCACCTTTTCAAGCAATGAAAGCCTCTACGCCAAATTGAGCTCGGGATCTGTCAGCTATGACGTCATCGTGCCCTCCGACTATATGATCGAGCGCATGATCGACGAGGATATGCTCTCCCCCCTCAACTACAAAAACATTCCGAATATCGAGCATATCGTGCCCGAATTTTACGGTCCCGATGCCATCTACGATACGTACGATCCCGACAATCTCTATTCGGTTCCCTATCTTTACGGTATGATCGACATCATCTATAATACGAGCGTTGTTCCCGAGGACGATCCCGCGATCGGCTCGTGGGAGCTGATGTGGAGTGACCGCTACAAGGGCAATATTCTGCAATTCAACAACCCCCGCGATGCGTTCGGCACGGCACAGTATTATCTCGGCCTTGACGTCAATTCGAAAAATCATGACGATTGGCGCTTGGCCCTTGATAAGCTCAAAGCGCAAAAAAATGTCGTGCAGGGATACGTTATGGACGAGATCTATAACAAAATGGAAAACGGATCGGCTGCGATCGCCGCTTATTATGCAGGCGATTATCTTGCCATGTATGAAGAAAACGAAGATCTTGAGTTTTTCTATCCTTCCGAAGGCACAAACCTTTACGTTGACGCCATGTGCATTCCCAAGAGCAGTGAGAACAAAGAGCTTGCCGAGCGCTATATCAACTTTATGTTGAGCGAGGAGGCGGCCATTGCCAATGCCGAATACACGTACTATGCCTCTCCCCATCGTCTTGTACGCGAAAACGAGGATTACATTGCTTATATGAACGAGATCAAGGAAGATGCGTACCAAAAGATGTACGATACAAGCTCGGTCACGGCGACCTCCTATGAAAAATTAGATGACGAGGAGCAGATTCTGCTGAACAATCTTTGGGAAGAGCTGAAATCGGATATCGATATCGGCATCGTCATTTACGTGATCTGCTTTGCAATCCTCGGTGTACTCATTGGCGGCGGCATCTTTTTAAGCGTCAGAAAAAAGATCCGTAACCGCTATTGATTTCGCCGTCAAGGTTTTTTTGGAAAATCTCTTGACAAATGCAAAAAAACGAGGTATAATAGACTACGTACGGTCTTGCATAGGTTTGCACAGGGTTCGTACCCTATTCGTTTTATATACAGAAAGTTATATAAAGACCTCAAGTAAAGTAAAGGAGGTGCATTATGCTTAGAACCTACCAGCCCAAAAAGCGTCAGAGAAAAAAGGAACACGGTTTCCGTAAAAGAATGGCTACTGCAAACGGCAGAAAAGTTCTGAAGAGAAGACGCGCCAAAGGTAGAGCACAGCTCACCTATTAATAGCAAAACCTCCGATAACTCACTTCCGTGCTTTATCGGGGTTTTTGTTATTTTCAAACGTTTCACGAGAGAAAGCAGGTTTTTCCCATGAAATTTCGTGCCATCTGTGAAAACCACCTCTATGTCAAGGCGTACAACCGTGGAAAGCGTTATGTCGGGAAGGCTATGGCCGTTTACGTGTTGCCCGATTTTCGCGCAGAAAAGATTCGGCGCGCGCATCCACAAAAAATGAAGATCAACCGATTGGGGTTGACAACGTCCAAGAAATTGGGCACAGCCGTTGTTCGTTCAAGAACGCGGCGCATCTTGCGCGAGGCATACCGCACCGTGACAAGAGAAAATCAATTGAAGCAGGGATATCTCATCGTGCTCTCCGCACGGGAAGCGGCAACAACAATGAAATCAACCGAGCTTGTGCCCGAGCTTACGCGTGCATTTGATCGGTTGCAAATGATCGTTCGGCCATGAAGTATCTTTTCATTCTCCCCATCCGTTTTTACAGACGCTTCATTTCTCCGCTTCTGCCTCCGTCCTGCCGCTTCACACCCTCTTGCTCTGAATATGCGCTGACCGCTTTCCGCGAACGCAATGTTTTTGCCGCC
Source organism: Clostridia bacterium (assembly GCA_017501005.1). Classification (GTDB taxonomy): domain Bacteria; phylum Bacillota; class Clostridia; order Oscillospirales; family CAG-272; genus UBA1740. Next base: position 7,773 of record JAFVXT010000138.1, on the reverse strand, counting down.
ATTATTTTGAGCACGTGGCGTATTTTGCGCTGCAATCCCTTTTGCCGCGGCGGGTATGATCCCGTTCCCAAAAAAGGATTTCGCCGTGTCAAGGACGCTGTACCGCCGAATGTCGATGAAGAGTGAACAAAAAGCTTTCATCGGATCGGCCATCAAAAAAGATTGGAATTAAAATTATGAGTTTTATTGCGAAACCGTTTGGTTACGTCATGCAGTTCTGCGCTTCCCTGTGCATGAACAACTATGCGTTGGCGCTCTTGCTTTTTGCCTTGATTGTCAAAATCGTGCTTCTCCCCTTCGGTATCAAGCAGCAGTCAACGCAGATTAAAACGGCAAAGCTTCGCCCGAAGGTTGCCGCTATTGAGAAAAAATACGCAGGTCGCACCGACCGTGTCACACTCCAGAAAAAGCAGACCGAAATCATGGAGCTTCAGCAAAGAGAAGGCGTTTCCGTCTTTGGCGGCTGCTTGCCTCTTCTCATTCAGTTCCCGATTCTCATCGGTCTTTACGAGGTTGTTCGCAAGCCCCTGACATACCTCATGCACCTTCCGAGTACCAAGATCAAGGAGATCGCAGATGCGCTCACTGTCAGCGCAAACGATCAGCTCAATTTGATCCACAAGATCCAGGAAGCTCCAAGCAAGGTTGAAGGGTTGATCAACGTCTCCGACATTCCCGATTTTTCGATATTCGGCATTGACATTCTGAACAAGCCTCAAGACGCATGGGGCTGGCTTCTCCTGATCCCCGTATTTGCGGGCATTACCTCGTATTTCACCATGTGGCTTTCCCGCCGTTTGAGCGGTACGGCACAGATGATGGGCGGCACAGATGCGCAGAAGTCCAATCTCATCATGGATCTTCTGATGCCTCTGATCTCTGCCTATATGTCCTATATCTTCCCTGCAACGCTCGGTCTTTACTGGGCATACCAATCGGTCTTCGGCATTGCACAGACCTTGATTCTTTCCAAGGCTATGCCTCTTCCCAAGTTCACCGAAGAGGATATGAAACGTGCCGAAAAGGAAATGAAGGTTGACGAAGCCAAGCGCAAGCCGACCAAGGTTCGTTCGCTCCATCATATTGATGATGACGAGGAGGACGAGGCGGCGGCCAAGGCAAGCGGTTCTTCCACACGCTACGGCGATGATGAAGACGATACGCCCAAGGCTGCAGAGAACGCAAAGATCGCGCCTGCCCCTATGAAGGTCTACGATAACCCCAAAAAGAAGAATAAAAAAGCAGAGGCCGCACCGCAAAAAGAAGCGGAAGAGCTGCCCGAGCAGTCTGAAAAAGACGATACGAGCAAAGAATAATCGAAAGGAAATAAAAAACGTGAGTCAGGAACTTATCGTCACAGGAAAGGACGTTGACGAGGCAGTTGTCAACGCCCGCCAGATTTTAACCAAAGAAAATCCTGATGCCGAAATCGGCTATTCGATCATCGAAACCGGCAGCAAGGGTATTTTTGGCATCATCGGTGTCAAGCCCGCCAAGATCAAAGCCTATATCGTCGGTGAAGAACCGACGGCCGAAGAAAAGGAAGCCGACGGTGCAAAAACCGAACGCCGCTCGGGCAATCGCCGCGATAACAACCGTCGCGGTAACAGAAACCGTCGCGGCGGCAATAGAGACAAGGCGAACAATGCCGAAATCGCGGCAGCCATTGCTTCCGCACCCAAAACCAAGCAAACACCCAAAAAGCCCATTGTTCCCGAAGCCGATCTGCAGATGACCAAGGTCGAGGTTTCGGCAGGAGACGATGCCTCCATGGATTTCGTCTGCCGTTTGATCGACAACCTCGGCATCAACGTGGGTGCTGAGCTTTACCGCTGTGAGGACGGCACGCGCCGCATCGTTCTGACGGGCGATGACGCAGGTGTTCTCATTGGCCACCACGGTGAAACGTTAGATGCGTTGCAGTATCTTTCCAACCTTGCCTGCACGAAGAAAAACGAGAACGGCGAACGCGATCACAGCCGCGTAACGCTTGATATTCAGGGCTACCGCGCAAAGCGCGAGGAAACGCTCCGCGCACTCGCACGGGCCAAAGCGCAAAAAGCACTCCGCACGGGCCGCAACGTCATGCTTGAGCCCATGAATGCTTATGAGCGTCGCATCATTCACTCTGAAATACAGACCATCAGCGGTGTTTCCACGAACTCCATCGGCTCGGACAACAACCGCAAGGTCGTCATCTATCTTGTGGATGCGGAAGAAAAGGATTCGGCAAATGAAAACGCCGAAGCACTCTATGCGCCCACTGAGGACGAAAATGCATAACGGCGATACCATTGCCGCAGTTTCAACCCCGCCCGGCAAGGGCGGGGTTGCCCTTATCCGCTGCAGCGGTGCAGAGGCTTTTGAAATCGCCCGTCGGTGCTTCACTTCAAAAAGCGGCAAAGACATTGAAGAATTTCCCCTGCGCCACGCTATTTACGGCCATATATGCAACGGTGCGGGAGAAGCGATTGACGATGGGATTCTGACACTCTTCCCTGCCTCTTCCTCCTATACGGGTGAAAACGTGGCGGAAATTTCCTGCCATGGCGGCGTGTTGGTCACACGCGCCGTATTGCAAGCCGTCCTTGAAGCGGGCGCACGTCCTGCCGCAGCAGGCGAATTCACGCGCCGTGCCTTTTTGAACGGCCGCCTCTCACTTTACGAGGCCGAAGCCATCGGAGATCTCTTGGAAGCCGTCAACGACAACCAGATGCGTCTTTCTTCGGTTTCCTCACGCAAGCGTCTTCGTGAAGCCGTCAAGGCGATCACCGACGAAATGACGCACCTTGTTTCCTCGCTTTATGCGCTCATTGATTTTCCCGACGAGGATCTTTCCGAAATGTCGGAAGAAGAAATTCTTGCTTCCTTACAGCACATTTTAGAATCACTTTCACGCCTCGCTTCCACCTATCGCACAGGCCGTGCGATCAGCGAAGGCATTGAAACCGTCATATGCGGCAGACCGAACGTCGGCAAAAGCTCGCTTTACAATGCACTTTGCGGCGAAGAGCTTGCCATCGTTACCTCGATTGCAGGTACAACGCGCGATCTGCTTTCCGAGACCGTATCAGCCGGGCGCGTCACGCTCCGTCTGACTGATACCGCGGGCATCCGTCATACCGATCAGGAGATTGACGAGGTTGAAAAAATCGGCATCCGCCGTGCCGAGCAGGCCCTTGAGCAAGCCGAGCTCGTTCTTGCCGTTTTCGATTCCTCCGAGCCGCTGACACAAGAGGATCTCGCGCTCATTCACAATCTGAAGGAAAAAGAAAAGACCGTCATTGCGATCTTAAACAAGGCCGATCTTCCCTACGGCATCGACCGCACTGAAATTGATGCGCTCACCCCGCACGTTCTTTCACTTTCCGTGCAGGACGATTTGTCCGCACTGCACGCTTTGATTGAGGAATTATGTATCGACCGCGCACTGTCAACGGGCGCGGACGCCATACTTTTTGATGCACGGCACTTTGCCGCTGTGACGCGCGCAACCGACTACGTGCGTGCCTCTTACGAGGCATTCTGCGCACGTCTCCCCGCCGATCTTGCATTTCAGGATATCGAGCTTGCCATCGGTGCCTTGGAGGAGCTTGACGGCCGCGGCGTCACGAACGCATTGGTTGATCATATTTTCAGCCGTTTCTGCGTCGGCAAATAATGCTTTAGTTCTTGTTTCCCGTACCGCCGGGCTTAGATTTGCTTTTGGGAATGGCGATAAAAATCAAAACGATAATGGCAATTGCCGCCAGACATGCAATGACAATGGCGGCAGTCGTCATACCGCTTCCCTTTGAATCATCAGGATTCTGCGTTCCTTCTCCGCTTGCCGATTCACTTGCACTTCCCTGATCGTTCGTCATACCTTGACCGTCCGACGTGCCGTCAAGCACACCGTCCGACGCGCCTTGCGTACGGTCATTCACGGTTCCTTCTTCGGCATCGGGCAAAAGATCGTCAATAGCCTCGCTTCCCTCACGCACCGCACGGCGCATCGGGTATTCGATTCCATCGGGCAGCATCTCGTTGTTCCGTCCGTTCATGGCCGCATAGGAGGTTGTGCTCGGCCAGCACAGAAGCGTTAAAAGCACGAATGCACAGCAAAACGCACCTATTCTCTTTATCAACGTTTTCATTTTGGTCTGGACCTTTCTTTGCGGAATTTTCCGCTTGCATACTCTTTGCGTTTGCACGCAAGAACAGTATGTCTTGTTTGCCGTCTTTTATACAAAAAGCAAAAAATATGCTTATTTTTGTCAATCAGGGGAATTGTGCGAAAATGTAAGCTTTAGTAAATGTTTTGCGCACTAACCGTCATCAAACGGAGAGATTTATGGAAGAAAAACGATTTACAAAAAACGACTCGGGGTTTATCTGCCGGCATTGCGGCCGCGAAGTGCCGCCGCTCGGCTTTACCTCAAGGAATCACTGCCCCTACTGCCTTTATTCCTTGCACGTTGACCGCAATCCCGGCGACCGCGCCAATCCCTGCATGGGATTGATGCGTCCGATCCGCACAGAGCCGCACCCGCGCAAGGGCTATCTGATCATTCACCGCTGTGAAAAGTGCGGCGAAATCGGCCGTAACCGCGCAGCTTACGGCAAAGGAGACGTACAGGACGACCTCTCTCTTTTGATCTCGCTTTCCGCAGGAGAGCAATAAGAGCTTCATCTGTCTATGAAAAAACGATGACCTTCGGCTTTCGCCGAAGGTCATCGTTTTTTTGTCATCAGGAATTGCCAATTTCTTGTGCGAGCTTACGTCCCATCAGCACGCCCATGACCGACGCCATCATCAGGCCACGCGTCCAGCCGCTGGAATCACCGAGGCAGTAAAGCCCTTGAATACTGGTTTGCAGATCCTCGTTCATCTTGATGCGGTTGCTGTAGAACTTCAGCTCAGGCGAATAAAGCAGAGTTTCGGTAGATGCAAAACCGGGCACAACGTGATCAACCGCCTGAATAAAGTTAATGATGTTCATCATGGCACGGTAAGGCATGGCGGCGGTAATATCACCCGCAACGGCATCGGGAAGCGTCGGGCGGATATTGGATTGAGAAAGCTCCTTCGGCCAGGTGCGTTTACCGTCAAGAATGTCGCCGTAGCGTTGCACGAGAATGTGGCCCGCGCCAAGCATATTTGTCAGCTCGCCCACCTTCTGCGCATAAGCAATCGGCTGATTGAAGGGGTGATTGAAATTATGCGAGCAAAGAATGGCCAGATTGGTATTGTTGGACTTCAATTCTTTATACGAGTGGCCGTTGACAACCGCCAGATCGTTATCGTAGTTTTCCTGGCTGACAAAGCCGCCCGGATTCTGACAGAAGGTTCTGACCTTATTCTTGAAGGGCTGCGGATAACCGATCAGCTTGGACTCGTAAAGCACGCGGTTGACGGTCTCCATCACCTCATTGCGCACTTCAACGCGCACGCCGATATCCACAGTACCGGGCTGATGCTCAATGCCATGCTCTGAGCACACCTTTTCGAGCCAATCGGCACCGCGGCGGCCTGTTGCCACAATGGTATGCGTTGCTTCAATATCAAAGGTCTTTCCGTGATCGCAGACGGTTGCGCCTTGGCAAACACCGTCCTTCATCAAAAGATCAACGCATTCGCAGCCGAAATGCATCTGCACGCCTTCGTTCAGCAAATGCTGCTCGATCGCGTAATAAATACCCTGCGCTTTTTCCGTGCCGAGATGGCGGATCGGACAGTCAACCAGTTTCAAGCCTGCCTGAATGGCACGCTTGCGAATGTCCTTGACCTCTTCGGTATTCTCAAGACCTTCAATGCGCGTATCCGCACCAAAGGATAAATAAATACTGTCAGTATAGTCGATCAGCTCCTGCACAAGATCAGCGCCAATCAGCTGCGGCAAATCACCGCCCACCTCATAACTGAGCGAAAGCTTACCGTCCGAAAACGCACCTGCGCCCGAAAAGCCCGTGGTGATATGGCAGTTCGGCTTACAGCTCATGCACTTGCCCGTTTGTTCTTTGGGACAGTGGCGTTTTTCAATGGCCTGGCCTTTTTCCACGAGCACGATCTTCTGCTTGCCGCCTTTTTTCAAAAATTCAAAAGCAGTAAAAATCCCCGAAGGGCCTGCTCCAATAATCAAAATATCGGTTTTCATGTTTTCTCCAATTCACATAATTGCACGCAAAATCAGGCGTTTAGCATCAAATGCAAGCACCATTTGTATTTTTACTTACTGATTGACTTAAGAGAAAAACGCATAAATAAACGTTCCGAAGGCACCAAGGATCATCAATCCTGCCATGATCAAGGAACCGATACGGACAGCAGGGCTGATGCCCGATTGCTTCTGATTTTTGTTCGTTTTGTTTTCCATTTTTTATTCAAACCTTTCGATATTTATTCAGCAGGCACGTGGCGAGCTGTTGTATACATCTTGATACAGTTGCGCGAAATATTGCCAACTGCCATCGGCATTTTCGTCGGCAAGCGTTTCAGAATTTCGGCAAGGCCGAGTGCAACGGCATCCTCCTTTTGAAGAGGCGTGACCTTCACGCGCGTGATCTCGCGAATCATCTGCGGCATACCGCGCAAGCGGCTTCCGCCGCCTGTCAAAAAGATGCCGTCCTCCAAAACATCTCTGATGCACTCGGAGGGTAATTTATTGAGCGCACGGCAAACCTCTTCAAGAAGCTCTGTCATCGGAGTTTCAAAAGCGATCAGCAATTCGTCCGACCACAAACGCTTCTTGATGATCTCGCCCGTGCGGATATGCCGCCCCGAAACGTCAACCGACAAGCGCTCTGTGCCCGTCCAGACGGCACCGATCTGGTATTTGATCCTTTCGGCGGCTTGTCCGCTGATCTTCATGCCGTAATGATTTTCAAGATAAGAAACGATGGCGGCATCAAACGCTTCCCCTGCGGCGCGAATGGTGGCACGGTAAAAAATGATACCGTTTCCCACAACCAACACGTGGCTGCGCGAAGCACCGATCTGCAAAATACATTTGGCGCGGTCAAAATTCAAGCCCTCTCCAATAAGAGCAGCAATCGGTGCATACACGAGATAGCATTCGTCTGCACCTGCCTGCGCGGAAAGCTCGATCAAGGCCGCATCACTTGCCTCTGTGTCACCGCAAGGCGAAGCAATCAGAATGCGGTTCCGGTTGCTTTCGCATTCCGAACGGTCAAAAAGATATGAAAATAGGGGTACAGTTATATTTTTTGCGCAAAGCGATTCACGGAAGGGTCTTGCCAATGAAATTTGTTCGGTACTTTTTTCCAATAGACTCCATGCCTCAGCGCCGAAAGCCAAAAGGCTTCCGTCAGCGCGGCTTTTTGCCACAAACGAAGGTTCCTTTAAAACAATCCCTTCATGGGGGGCACTGACAGTCAATGTTGATGCTCCGGGATCAATCCCCAACTCTTTGCGCATGACAATATCCTCATATCGTTAGTTTTCGTTTAAAGGCGCATTTCTCGCGCCAAAAGCATTGCTGTTTTGCGGAGCGGCGGACAGGGCGATTCCGCCGCCGCTCTGCGTTTTTTAATGAAAAAATCAAAGTACGATGTGCGCTTCTCCGACCAGCGACACGATCTTCATCTGTGCCTGTGTAAGTATAAGATGCAGCTTCTACGGTCAAGAAGCCGTCGCGATAAGACGCACGAACGTTTGCCGTCAAGTCGCTTTCTCCTTTCCGTAAAATGCCGCCGTTCTATCGATCAAAATACGGTCCTGCAAAAAAATTACCTTAAAATATATACCTATACATAGTATAGTATAGCACACTT
>JAFVXT010000137.1 GCA_017501005.1 Clostridia bacterium | reverse complement strand
GTACGGGGACGGATCAGACCGACCTTGATGCCTTCTGCACGAGCTGCCATGATGGCATTTTTGGAAACGCGTGCGGCAATACCGAAGGCGGCAACGCAGATTTCCGCATCCTCCATCATAAATTCCTCATAAAGAGCTTCGTTTTCCTCGATCTGACGGTAACGCTCGTAGCGAATGAAATTCTGCTTTTCAAGCTCATCGGGAACAAGGAAGAGAGAGTTGACAACGTTGTGCGGACGGGCGCAATGCGTGCCTGTCACTGCCCAAGGCTTTTCAATGGTGTTTTCCTTGATTTCGGGCATGGAAACAGGCTCCATCATCTGTCCCATCGTACCGTCAGCCAGAATCATAGCGGTCATGCGATACTTATCGGCAAGATCAAACGCCTGCACGGTCATGTCTGCCATCTCCTGCACGGACGCAGGCGCGAGAACGATCATATGGAAGTCGCCGTGTCCGCCGCCGCGCGTTGCCTGGAAGTAGTCGGCCTGCGAAGGCTGAATGCCGCCAAGACCGGGGCCGCCTCTCTGCACGTTGACAACAACCGAAGGAAGATCGCTGCCCGCGAGGTAAGAAAGGCCCTCGCTCTTCAAGGAAATTCCGGGGCTGGAGGAAGAGGTCATCACGCGTTTACCGGTGGCCGCAACGCCATACACCATATTGATGGCGGCAACCTCACTCTCTGCCTGCAAGAACGTACCGCCGATCTTAGGCATTCTTTTTGCCATGTAAGCGGCGATTTCGGTCTGAGGTGTAATGGGATAACCGAAGTAAAAGCGGCAGCCTGCTTGAATTGCAGCCTCTGCAATTGCTTCATTACCCTTCATCAGAATTTTTTCTGCCATTGTTTATCCCCTCACTTTTCTACTTTAATGATACAATCGGGGCACATTGTTGCACAGAACGCGCAACCGATGCACTGATTCATATCGGTGATTTCAACGGGTGAATGTCCTTTTTTGTTCAGCTTGTCCTTGGCCAGCACAAGAAGATGCTTCGGACAAACGTTGACGCAAAGTCCGCACCCTTTACAAAGGTCAGTACGGAAAGTTAACTTTGCCATAGAGAAGAGCCTCCTATATCAAAATATTTTTTTTGCAAACGTAAAGGAAAGAGATTGGGCACACCGTGAAGCGCTTGACCGAGCGACGATTTGAGTAACGGCTCCGCCACTGTGGTCATCACAATGGGAATCCGCGCCAGATTCGAAAGTGCCTCTGCTCTTTCAAAGGAACCGAGGACGGTTTCCGCCGTGGTTTCGCCACCGATGTTCGTATTATTGATGATGCCCGTAAAGGGAATGCCGCCTGCCGTCTCCACCTCACGCATAACCTCATACGCGCTTTGCGCGTCCTGCGTCAAGGGGCGGCAGAAATTGGCCACAAACCACATTTCATAGCGGTTTTCCTCTAAAATATGGGGTGTATAACGGCCGAGTGCCAAAGCACCGCGGTCATCGCCGCCCACGTCAAAGATGGCATAGGAATCATCTTGCATAACGAGGCGGTAAGTCTCGGGAGAAAGCGCGGGAATATCAAGATTGGTGTTCGCATATTCCGAGCAAATCAGATCAATTCCCTGCGCACGCAGTTCCTCTTCGCTGTCCTTGCTTCGAAAATACGGATTGACGATATCAAGATCTGCAACCGTGACCTTCTTCCCCAAGGAACGAAGATGAAATGCCCAGTTGACGGCGATATTGGTCTTTCCGCTGCCATAATGTCCCGCAAAAAGAAACACGCGCTTATCTTTTGTATTCATTTTGACTCCTTTCGGCAGGATCAGAGCTGACTGCGGATGATCTTACCGCTCGTCGTCTTGGGAAGCTCGGTGCGGAACTCAACGATGCGAGGATATTTATAGGGAGCTGTCTTTGCCTTGACGTAGGACTGAATCTCCTTCTTCAATTCCTCAGTCGGCTCGGTGCCGCGCGTCAAAACGATGCTCGCCTTGACGACCTGACCGCGCACCTCATCGGGTGCACCCGAAACACCGCATTCGAGAACGTAGGGCAATTCCATGATGACGTTTTCGATCTCAAAAGGACCGATGCGGTAACCCGACGACTTGATGACGTCATCGGTACGGCCAACGTACCAATAGAATCCATCCTCGTCCTTCCATGCAACGTCGCCTGTATGATAGAGACCGTCGTGCCAGACCTCCGCTGTCTTTTCGGGGTTAAGGTAATAGCCGGTAAACAGACCGCACGGATGCTCTTTATCGGTTCTGATGACGATTTCTCCGTTTTCACCGATGTCAACGGGCTTGCCGTCGGGATCAACGATCTCAACGTCATAGACCGGCACAGGCTTACCCATCGAACCGATCTTGTGTGAATCTCCGCGCAAGTTACCGACAACCAAGGTGGTCTCGGACTGACCGAAGCCCTCCATAATGCGAAGACCCGTCAACTTTTCAAGCTGCTTGAAGACCTCGGGGTTCAGCGCTTCCCCGGCAATGGCGGCGTGCTGCAACGAGGAAAGATCGTATTTTGTCAGATCCTCCTTGATCAGCATGCGGTACATAGTCGGCGGTGCGCAGAAGGTTGTGATCTTGTGACGCGCGAACATCGGAAGGATTTCGGCGGGATCAAAGCGGTCAAAGTCAAAGGTGAAGACTGCGCCCTCGCAGAGCCACTGACCGTAGAGCTTACCCCACATGGATTTCGCCCAGCCCGTATCCGAAATGGTCCAATGAAGTCCCTCGGGGTTCACACAGTGCCAATATTTTGCAGTGTGGAAATGGCCGAGAGGATAACGGTAGTTATGTGCGGCGATCTTGGGATATCCTGTTGTGCCCGATGTAAAGAACATCAGCATGAGATCATCACCGCCGGGAGCATTGGCCGCACGCTCGAATTTACCGCTGAACAGCTCATATTCACGGTCGAACGAACGCCAGCCCTCGCGGTCGCCGCCAACGATGATTTTATGCTTGACCGTCGGACATTTTGCTGCGGCAAGCTCTGCCTGATGAGCGGTATCGCCGTCAGCCGTACAAAGGATCGCGCTGACGCCTGCCGACTCAAAACGATAAGTAAAATCGTGCTCCTGCAACAAATTGGTGGCAGGAATGGCAATGGCTCCAAGCTTATGCAGACCGATGATCGCAAACCAATACTGATAGTGGCGCTTCATGACCAGCATAACGCGGTCGCCGCGCTTAATGCCAAGCGACTTGAAATAGTTCGCACACTGGCTGGATGCACGCTTGATCTGTGCAAAGGTAAAGCGGCGCTCGACCATATCTTTCGAAATATGAAGCATGGCAAGCTTATCGGGTTTCTCAACGCCGAGCGCATCAACGATATCAAAAGCAAAGTTGAAGTTTTCGTGATTTTTGAAGCGAATCGACGTGGGCGTTCCCTTTTCGTTTTCCTCACACTCAACGAAACGGTGATAAATTCTCGTTTTCTCCTGCGTATCCTTCGCACTTGCAACGGTTGCACGCTCATTGAGTGCGGTCAAATGCTCGTTCGTCAGCTCGGGAATCGGTTCGCCCGTGGGGTTCAGAACGATGGCATAGAAAAGGCAATCTGCACCGTCAACGGCAATCATGCCGTGAGGGGTTGCACTGTTATAATAAATACTATCGCCTTCATGAAGGGTGACGGTATGCTCACCGAGTTGCACCTTGAGCGAGCCTTTAATGATGATATCGCATTCCTGACCTGCGTGCGTTGTGACCTCAATCGGACGCGTCTGCGCCGCTTCATCATAAGCCGCGGTCACGAAAAGCGGCTCGGCAATACGGTTTTTAAAAGCCGACGCCAGGTTGTAATAAACCATGCCGTGCGCCTTTTCAATGCGCTGGCCGTCGCCCTTTCTCGTCACAGTATAGGAAGCAAGTCGCGGACTGCTACCCTCGATGATATCGGTCACGTCAACGTTCAGGATCTGCGCGCAACGGTAGATAAACGCAAAGTTAAGGTCGGATTTTCCCGCTTCGCAGTCAAGATATTCCTGCTCGGAAATTCCGGTTTTTGCCGCCATTTCGGCAGCCGTTAAATTTTCAATTTCACGAAGCGCGTGAATACGCCCCGCCATTTCCCGAATTTTACTGTCAATCTCTTCGGTTTTGATGATCTTTTCTTCTTGCATCGGTTGATTCAGTTCCTTTCTCGGATGTATTCCGACGGACATAAAAATTGCCCGTCTCAAAGCGGCATACGCCTTTGAGACGAGCAATGAAAAATACACTACCCGCGGTACCACTCAAATTGCATCAAGGATGCCACTCACAGACTCAAGCAAGTCCTCTGCTTTGACGCAGCAATACGGAAAGGCTCTACTTGCGAAAAACGCTTTCTTCCTTTCGGCTCAGAAGCTACCGACCGTTGCCGTCCGTCCCCTTATGGCTCGCACCAACCGCCATTTCTCTGTAGGCTCCGCACAGCGATCCTCTTCGTCAACGCCTTTATATATTAACATAGTGGTAGTATAGCATAATAAAAGCGGTTTGTCAATACTTTTTGACAATTTTTTTGTACTTTATATCCTTAAATTATAATACAAAAATCTCCGCCTGCAACCTACTATTCTTCCCTTTTTCGAAAAAGCATGTTGCCGTAATTGACAAAGGAGCCTCCGTTCGCATTGAACGGAGGCTCTTCGCATTAAAGCTTGTTGCGCTGAATCTTTCCACTGATCGTTTTGGGAAGCGAGTCGCGGAAGACAACGATACGGGGATATTTATAAGGTGCGGTTTTTTCTTTGACGTAGGTCTGAATCTCCTTTTTGAGCTCGTCGGACGGCTCGGTGCCACGGGTCAGAACAATGCTGGCCTTGACGACCTGACCGCGGATCTCATCGGGCTCGGCGGAAACGCCGCACTCGAGAACATACGGAAGCTCCATGATGACGCTTTCGATCTCAAAAGGACCGATGCGGTAACCCGACGACTTGATCACGTCATCCACGCGGCCAACGTACCAGAAATAGCCGTCCTCATCACGCCATGCGGTATCGCCTGTGTGATAAAGGCCGTCATGCCAAGCTTCGGTTGTTTTCTGTGCATCGCGGTAGTATTCGCGGAACAATCCGCAAGGAACTTCACGATCGGTACGAATAACGATCTCACCGACCTCACCGGGTGCAACCGTATTGCCGTCGGGATCGACGATATCCACGTCATACTGCGGATTGGCCTTACCCATGGCACCAATACGGGGCGTTGTGCCGTACAGATTGGCGATGGCAAGCGTGGTTTCGGTCTGACCGAAGCCTTCCATGATCTCAAGGCCCGTGGCCGCTTTGAACTGATTGAACACCTCGGGGTTCAAGGCCTCGCCGGCGGTGGTCATATGATGGATCGACGAAAGATCGAACTTTGAAAGATCGCCGCGAATCAGCATGCGGAGCATGGTCGGAGGGGCACAAAAGGTTGTGATGTTGTACTTTGCAAACATCGGGAGGATGTCGTTTTCGTCGAAGCGGTCAAAGTCATAAACAAACACCGCGCCTTCACAGAGCCATTGACCGTAGAGCTTACCCCAGAGAGACTTGCCCCATCCCGTATCCGAGATGGTCAGATGCAAGCCGTCGCGTTCGCAGCAGTGCCAATACTTGGCCGTGACGAAGTGACCGAGGGCATAGGTGTGCTTATGAGCCGCCATTTTGGGATTGCCGGTCGTACCCGACGTAAAGAACATCAATGCGCATTCATCGCCCGCCGAACAATCTTCGGGACGTTCGTATTTGCCCGAGAAAAGCGGATATTCCTTATCAAAATCGTGCCAGCCCTTCTTCGCACCGCCCACCATAATGAGCTTTTCTACTTGCGGACACTTCTTCGCGGCACTTTCCGCATACTCATAGGTATCGCCGTCAGAGGTACAAACGATGGCTTTGACGCCTGCCGACTGATATCTGTATTCAAAATCGTGCTCCTTGAGCTGATTGGTTGCGGGGATTGCCACCGCGCCGATCTTATGAAGTGCAACCATGCAGAACCAGAACTGATAGTGGCGTTTCAGAACCAGCATAACCTTATCGCCGCGGCCGATGCCAAGAGACGTGAAATAATTGGCAACCTGGTTCGACGCACGCTTGATATCCTTGAAGGTGAATCTGCGCTCGGTTTTATATTTATCAAGATGGAGCATGGCGAGCTTATCGGGATATTTTTCCGCAATGCCGTCAACGATATCAAAGCCGAAGTTAAAGCTATCTGTGTTTTTGAAACGGATTTTTTCAAGCTCACCGCTTGCGTTTTCCTCGGTTTCAACAAACCTTTCGCAAACCAGCTTTTCGCTCTTCTTCGCCGCCATCACGCTCTTTCTGACAACAGGCTCGTCTGTGTGATCACCCGACATAACGACGGCAACAAAGGTGCAGTCCTTACCGTCAACGGCGATCATACCGTGGGGGTTGGAGGAATTGTAATAGATGCTATCCCCCTCTTCGAGAATCTCCACGTGATTGCCGACCTGAACCTTGAGCTTACCGCTTAAAACGAGGTCAAATTCCTGACCGCTGTGCGTGGTCAGATGAATCGGCTTATTCTGCTGTGCTGCGGAATACTCATAGGTAACGTAGTAAGGCTCGGCCAATTTATCCTTGAATTTGGGAGCGAGATTAGCGATATCAATGCCGTCCTCCTTGGCTGTTTCCTGTCCCTGGCCTTTTCTTGTGACGGTATACGTGGAAAGCTTTGCGGAGCTGCCCTCCAGAAGGTCGGTCATATCAACGCCGAAGGCCAGCGCACATTTATGAATAAATGAAAAAGGAATGTCTACCTTTCCGCTTTCGTAAGAAACGTACTGCTCTTCGGTGACGTTTGTTTTTCCGGTCATCTCGGAGACGGAAAAGCCCATAATCTCGCGCAACTCCTTAATTCGCGTTGCAATCTCCGATAACTGATTTAAAGTGTTGTTCGTGTTCATGGTGTTAACCTCCTTAAAAAATTTTGTTTTATAAAAAATAAAAACCCGTCTCAAAGCTTTGAGACGAGCCAAACAACCCGCGGTACCACACAAATTGCGTCCGTCGACGCCACTCTAGGTTCTAACAAACCCTATGCATTTACGCAGCAATCACGGAAAGCATCTACTCACCGATACGGCTTTGGAACTTTCTGCTCGGAAGGGATGAGTCTTTGAAGTTTTGCTTACGGCTTGCACCAACCGCCGCTTCTCTGTGCGCATCTGTTCAGACTGTCTTCGTCGTCGCATTTATCAATTTTTATGTGTTAATTATAGCACACTTTTTGGAGATGTCAAGAGTTTTTCGTATTTTTTTTACGATTTTTTTTGCATTTTTTTCGCTTTATTTTTAAAAACTTTCTTTTGCTACTTGACGAAAGACTCTTTTTTCCGTATAATAGATTATATGTAAAAACAAAAAGACGTTTCAAAGAAAGGATCAAAACTTTTATGAAAACAGATATTGAAATTGCGCAAAGCGTACAAATGAAACCGATCACCGAGATCGCCAAGGTAGCAAAGATTCCCGAAGATGCTATCGAACAGTATGGCAAATACAAAGCGAAGATCGACATCTCCCGGCTCGAGTTGCAGAATCGCCGTGACGGCAAATTGATTCTTGTCACAGCCATCACCCCCACCCCCGCCGGCGAAGGTAAAACCACCACGACCATCGGCTTGGCTGACGGCTTGCGCCTGATCGGCAAGGACGTATGCGTTGCGCTTCGCGAGCCCTCTCTCGGCCCCGTGTTCGGCGTGAAGGGCGGTGCCGCAGGCGGCGGCTACGCGCAGGTTGTTCCGATGGAAGATATCAATTTGCATTTCACGGGAGATTTCCACGCCATTGGCGCGGCAAACAATCTGCTTGCCGCTATGCTTGATAACCATATTTATCAAGGCAACTCATTGAACATTGATCCTCGCCGCATCGTATGGCATCGCTGTGTTGACATGAACGACCGTCAGCTCCGCTTCGTCACCGACGGTCTCGGCGGACGCGTAAACGGCGTGCCGCGTGAGGATAGTTACGATATCACGGTTGCATCCGAAATCATGGCAGTTCTTTGCCTTGCTTCCTCGCTTGCCGACCTCAAAGAACGTCTTTCGCGCATCGTTGTCGGTTATACTTACGACGAAAAGCCCGTCACGGCCGGCGATCTCAAGGCAGCAGGTGCGATGACTGCACTTTTGAAGGACGCCTTGAAGCCCAATCTTGTCCAGACGCTCGAAGGCACGCCCGCCTTTGTGCACGGCGGACCTTTCGCTAACATTGCACACGGCTGTAACTCTGTTACTGCCACCAAATTGGCAATGAAATTGGCCGACTATGCAGTCACCGAAGCAGGCTTCGGCGCTGACCTCGGTGCAGAAAAATTCCTTGATATCAAATGCCGCTTTGCAGGCTTGACGCCCTCTGCCGTTGTTGTGGTTGCCACAGTCCGTGCCCTGAAAATGCACGGCGGTCTTCCCAAGGACGCACTCGGCACGGAGGATACCGAGGCACTCAAGCGCGGTCTTCCCAACCTGCTCCGTCACGTTCGTAACATGACCGAGGTTTACGGCTTACCCGCTGTTGTGGCGATCAACCGCTTCCCCACCGATACCGACAACGAAATCGAATGTCTGCGTGAAGCCTGCGCCGAGCTCGGCGTCAACGTCGTTCTCTCGACCGTTTGGGCTGACGGCGGCCGCGGCGGTATGGCTTTGGCTGAAGAGGTGGTGCGTCTTTGCGAGCAGCCCTCCAACTTCACCTTCTCCTATGACGAGCAGGATTCCATCGAAAAGAAGCTCAACGATATCGTTTGCCGTGTTTACCGCGGTGACGGCGTGATTCTCACGCCTCAAGCACGCAAGCAAATGAAGCAGCTCGAGGAGCACGGCTATGACAAGCTGCCTATTTGCGTCGCCAAAACACAGTACAGCTTCTCCGATGATCAAACCAAGCTCGGTGCGCCCGAAAACTTCAAGATCACCGTGCGCAATCTGAAAATTTCCGCAGGCGCAGGCTTTATCGTTGCCTTGACAGGTGACATTATGACCATGCCGGGACTTCCTAAGTCCCCCGCCGCCGAACGCATTGACGTTGACACGGAAAGCGGTACAATCATCGGTCTTTTCTAAAAAAGAAAAAAGGAAAGCCGACTGTTTTGAACAATCGGCTTTCTTTTATTGCAGGATCAAATCTGGCGTCGAACACTCTTGTATTCGTCGTAATAGCGATAGTAGGGGCATTGGCGGTTGTTTTTCTGCCGAAAAGCAAGCATTTCGTCCTCGTCAAGGTTCACCGAACAGACATTGTCGCCGTAATCGTCGTCATAGTCGTAAAACTCACAGCTCTCGCAAGGTGTTGCCTTTTGTTTCTTTTCCATGTTCTTCCCCTTTCTATTCGTTTTTCGCCGAAAGGAACGATTTCCTTTCTCAATGATAGAATAACATATTTTTCGCTTTTTGTCAAGTCTTTCGTTTGGGAGCAAATATGAATAAACAAACCATGCTGAAATACTGCCGCGCTTTGATTTTTCCCGTTTTCTTGATTTTTGCGGCAGCCGTTTTTAAAACCGTACTCTCCATTGCTGCCGTTTTGGTGATTGCCGTGAATTCTGATTCTATCTATCTGACCGTTTACTATTTTTTAAACGAAATCCTTTCTCTTCTTCTGCCGCTTTTGACAGCCGTCCTCCTATTCACGCTTTGCCGTCACGGTGCGCTCGCGCTTCTTTTGCCCTTCATGCTGCTTTATCAATTGATCTTCGTTTTTTGCCACGTGATCGAAACCTCCTTCTATTGCCAGCTCGTCTTTGATTCTTTCTTCTGGTGGGAAAGCGAGGATTTCATGTTTTTGCTTGACCTTTCACTTGAAACATTAGGGACGGTTCTTCTTTTTGGGCTTTGCGCTCTCACAGCTTATGCCCTTGTCCCCAAAGCATACCGCACACACGAAAAGGAAAAGGATGCAAGCCGATTGATTGCTCGCTCTCTTCTCGTGATTTGTGTAGTTTTCCTTTTGGGAGCGTTTCTTAACGAGTGCTTTACCTATACGGTCCCCATCTTGCAAGACGTTGCAAACGGCTATTCCGTGCTTTTGCCGATCGATGCCGTGTATATTGTTTTTAAATATCTGTTTTACATTTTTCTCGTGGGCATCGGCTATTTTCTCGGTATCAGAATTGACCGTTATTATTCGAAAAAGCTTTCCTGCATTTAACCGTATACAAAAAGAGAGGTACTGTACAGTATCTCTCTTTTTTCTGTATGTCATGCAATAATGATGCTCGTCACCCCATCAATACTGCTCGGTGCATCTGGCTCACCGATAAAGCGTTCGGGAATGCGATTGCGTGTGGCAAGAGCGGCAAGATCGGTTTGATAGCGTTTGGCAACGGACCAAAGCGTTTCACCGCTATCCGGATAAGCGACGATGATACACTCCCTGCTTTCATTTGCCGCAGTATCCGTGCCGATCGGCTCTACCGCCGTCAAAACGCTGATTTTTTCTTCTTCAAGGGCAGAAAGCGTGAGTGCCACTTCTCCGTCAACACGCAAATTTTCACCGTCGATACGCAGCTGTCCACCCAGAAATTCAGCATGGCATCGATATTGCGCATTTTCCGAAAACTGTTTGCCGTCAAGCTCCATGCGAATGGGGAAAAGAAATTCCGCACGCTCATACCGCGCCGATTCCGCTTCAAAAGCGGGATAAAGCAAAATAGCTTCAGCCTTGGCTTCGCCGATGGCACGGATCTTGCCGTCCTCTCTTTCAAGAGTCAATGGCAATACGGTCACGGCGCAATCGACAGCACGTGCCCCTGCCACAGGATTTTCTGCAGAAGAACCGCTGACCGAAAAATTCTGTGTGAGTGCACCAAGGAAACGGAAAGCCGAAAGCTCGCGTGCTTCCGCACGGCAAGCTGCTCCGTGCGCATACATATCCTTCACAAAGGAAACCTCACGGTTTACGCCGCCTTCGCCTTCAAGTGCCAGCTGCAAGTCAAACAGAACCTCGCACGAACCAAGCCCATCATCAGAAACGCTGGCATCAAGCGCGGTGCATTTGCCGTTTATCACAGCATAATCGAGCGCTTTTTCAAAAGGAACGACAGTATCGAAAGGAATCTTACGCCAAAGGACGTCGGTCAATTCATTCTCTCCTTCGCCTATACCGTACAAAAGCTTCACCCAGATTTCACCTGCACAGTAGACTCCGTCAGCTTGCGGTCTGCAGTCCTTCATGAAGACGGAAGCGTCTGATGCAATAGGGCGTACCGCATCCGCGCGAGCGGCATCAAAGCGGTAACTATCGCTATAGTGAAGATCTTCGCAAACGATTCGGTAAAGATCCGACACTGTGCAACGGCCTGTCAAATTTTCATACGAATAGTCACTGTTCTCTGCTTGCGCCATCGAAACGCACTCATCGACCACAAAGCGCACGTCCGAAACAATGGCCGTCCGAATACCGATGCGGCGCGGACCGCTCAAACGGTGCGATACACGATCAATGCGGCTTTCCGCCATAATCTGTATTTCATTTTCTGCGGTCAAGGGCACGGCAAAGCGATAGTCGCCGTTCAAAACCGCTGAAGAGAGCTTGCCGTTTTCATCACTGTACAAAAGCGTATGCACGGTGCTTCCCGTAAACTCGGCCTTTCCGTTCCCCATGAACTGTCCCGTGGGCAAAAGCTTGGTTTCAATTCTGAGAAGCTTTCGAATTTCGGGTAAATAATCGGGCAGCGTGTATTCGCCAACGCTTTCACAAAAAACAGTTTCGCCTTTCTGATAGACGGCGGCGCGAAGATCGTCCAAAATTGTTTCCATATCGGTTTCCTCCGTTTTTTTGTTCCATCTATATGCGGAAACCGATTGATTTATTCATGCTTGACCGTCTTTTATCCTAAATCGTCCACGCGCAACATATCCCACGGTGTGATCATACCAAGCAAGCGCGCCTCTTTCGTTCCGTTTGCCGTGACAAAAGCGGCGGCCAGGCGCTTTGTTTTGGGACCGCCTTCCGCAAAAAGCACACGAAGCCTTTCATACGGACAGTTGGGCGCAACAAATGCAAACCGTTCGTTCGTGTGCTCTTCGGGCGGCAAAATATCCCACAAGCGTTCCACGCGGGCATCACGCCCCAGTCTTTCATCGGGATTGTTCTTATAATAAGTAAATACCGTGCTGATACTGAGAACTCCATAGAGGCGGTCGCCTTCCATGATCGGCACATGCGAAAAGCCCTTCTTTTCCATGCGCGCAAAAATGTCGAGCAGCTGCGTTTCTCGCGAAGCACGCAAAAGAAATTCGGTTTTTGTGCAAATGCCTCGCGCTTCGGGCGGATTTTCAAGATAATGCAAGAGCTTCTTCAAGAAGGCAAGCAGCTTTTCCGAGGGGGCGACAACGTCTTCCCCTTCAAAGCGTGCATGATGCGAGAGAAGATTGCGAACCTCTCGGCAAAGATTGAGCTCTTCCTTGAACCGCTTCCCTTCGGGCGAATTCATAAAACGAACGATCGCATTACTGATACGCTCGTTCGGATGGCGCATATAACGGATCTGCAAAGCTTCTTCCACTTCTTTATAAAGCTCAAGAAATTCACTTGCTCTTCCCATAACGTTTTCCTTTCATTTGCTCTTTTCTTTATTATAGCAATTTCTCGAAAAAAAGTAAAGATTTTCAAAACAAAAAAAGAGGATTTTTTTATAATCCTCTTTTTTGTTTCTAAGTAAATCTTAAGATCAATCCGGATAACCGTTCGGATTGTTCTTCTGCCAACGTGCCGCATCCTCGCACATTTTGGCGAGATCGCGCTCCGCACGCCAGCCGAGAATCTTATATGCCTTCTCGGGATTGGCATAGCATTCGGCAACGTCACCGGGACGGCGCTCGACGATCTTATAAGCGATCTTGCAACCAAACGCTTTTTCAGCGGCGGCAACGATCTGCAGAACCGAATAACCGTTACCCGTACCGATGTTGAAATGCTCGACGCCTGTGACCTTTTCGGCACGTTCAAGTGCCTTGAGGTGAGCAAGTGCCAGGTCAACAACGTGGATATAATCGCGCACGCCCGTACCGTCAAGTGTCGGATAATCGTCGCCATAAACGTTCAGGTGCGGCAAGCGACCGATGGCAACCTGCGTGACGTAAGGTAAAAGGTTATTCGGGATTCCGCACGGATCCTCTCCGATAAGGCCGCTTTCATGCGCACCGATCGGATTGAAGTAACGAAGGATCGAAATGCTGAAATCGGGGTGTGCCACCGTCAGATCGGCCAAAATACGCTCGATCATCAGCTTGGTTTCGCCATACGGATTGGTGGTAGAAAGCGGAAAATCTTCCGTGATCGGCACAGTCTTCGGTACACCGTAAACAGTGGCGGAAGAGCTGAACACCAAACGCTTGACGTTGAATTTGACCATGGTATCGCAAAGAATGAGTGTGCCTGTCAAATTGTTATGATAATAACGGATCGGCTGAGCCACCGACTCACCGACAGCCTTCAGACCTGCAAAATGAATAACCGAGGAAATATCGTGTGCGGCAAAGACCTTTTCAAGAGCCTCACGATCAAGAAGATCGACCTCGTAAAACGTAGGACGCTTACCCGTAATGGTCTCAATGCGGTCAAGAACACACATTTTACTGTTCGAGAGGTTATCGACGATCACAACCTCTTGATTGGTTTTTAAAAGCTCAACGACGGTATGCGAGCCGATATAGCCTGTACCGCCTGTCACTAAAACTGCCATAATACTCTCCATTCTGCCGCACGCGGCATAAATTATTTTATGATTTTTGCACTGCAAAATCCGTACGTGAAAAAGGAGCTTTACACAATGCATCCTTGCGATTCACGCTGCTTTTTCATTCAGTTCTTTTTCCAAAGACCGTCCGGATAAACACCGGCTTCAATCAAGCGGCGAAGAGAGGCGACGACCGTCTCCTTATCCTGCGGATACGTGACACCGAACCACTTATCATCGGTTTCAAGAACGCGAAGCGTAGCCGCGCCCGCCTTGACGGTATCGCCTGCCGCAGAAGGCAGGAAATATTCGTCTTTTTCGAGATTGGTTTCGGGAGAAGTTGCAAAACGGTAAAGCCCTTCTTCCACGTAGTTGAGGAAGGATTCGCGGAATGCGAAGAAATTCATAGAGACGATGCTGTCGCGCGAAACGCTCACCCATTCGTCACCGTCAAGATATGCCGCACCCTCACCGTCGGGGCGGATCTTCGTACGCTCGGTAATCGAGGCCAAGTAGCCGTTTTCATCAACGGCGCAAACACCGCGGGAAACAGTACCGTTTTCGGTCAAGGTATTGCCAAGGCGATAACCGACCATGCAGTAACGGGAAACGCCGTTCTCATCTTTCGCTTCGCGCATGTAATCATAAGCCATGCGATAAGGAAGAACACCGTAATAATCATCTGAATTGATGACGGCAAAATCACCGTCAAGAACGTCTTTGCAGGCAAGAAGTGCATGTGCCGTACCAAAAGGCTTCACACGGTTTTCGGGAACCTTGATGCCTTCGGGCAAGGTCATTTCCTGGAACACGTAATCAACACGGATGTAAGGCTCCACTCTCTTGCCGACAGTCTCGCGGAACGCTTCATAATTTTCGCGCTTGATGATGAAGATCACGCGGTCATATCCTGCACGAATCGCATCGTAAATCGAAAAATCAATGATAAATTCGCCGTGCTCAGTGACAGGATCCATTTGCTTCAAGCCGCCGTAACGCGAGCCCATACCTGCTGCTAATACAATAAGTGTCATATTATCTCTCCTAACTGTATTCAAAAATACTAAAAATCCTCATATAAGCAAAGAAGAGTAGACTACGCCACCCTTCTTTTCATTCATATTAGTCGGCGTAAACGCTGACGCACTTTTTGTCTTTAGCGACGTATTCAAATCTGACAACGCCATCAACCAAAGCGAAGAGCGTATCGTCCGAACCGCGACCAACATTGGCACCGGGATGAATCTTGGTGCCGCGCTGTCTGACAAGAATATTACCGGCAGAAACAGTCTGACCGTCTGCTCTCTTGACACCGAGACGCTTGGACTCACTGTCACGGCCGTTCTTCGTGGAACCGACACCTTTTTTATGTGCAAAGAATTGCAAACTGATGCGCAACATGATTTTTTCCTCCAAATTAAATTTAGGGTAACCGATCAGATCGGTTTTGTTTTACAGAATCAGCTCGTCCTTCACTTCAACCTCAAGGAATTCATAGTATTCCTCAATAAGCTCCATGAGCTGATAGTAATAAGCCTGTATAAGACCTGCCACCGCATAACGCTTCTTTTCATCGTCTTCATAGGCGGGCAATGCGCTCTTGGCTACAACCTTGATATCGGTCGTTTTTTCATCAACCAGCCAATCAACGCTCGAAGCATAAGAAACCTCGATCGCATTGACGATCAACATAGTCATAGCAGAAAGCGCGGCGCAAAGCGGATCGTCGCCCGATTCACCGTATCCCGTGTGACCAACCTCTTCAAAAGCGTAGAAAACGCCTTCGGTCTTATAAAAAACTACTTTTGTCATAGAAATGACTTACGCCTCGATCTTTTCGATCTGGATCTTGGTGTATGCCTGTCTGTGACCCTGCTTTTTCTTTTCGTTTTTCTTTGCCTTGTACTTGAAAACAACGATTTTCTTTGCTCTGCCGTTTTCGACAACCTTGGCGGAAACCGTCGCACCTGCAACATAAGGAGCACCGGTCACAAAGCTTTCGCCGCCAACGGCCAAAACCTTGTCAAACGTAACGGTCGTGCCTTCGTCGGCACCCAGCTTTTCAACGAAGAGTGTATCGCCTTCGCTGACTTTGTACTGCTTTCCACCAGTTTCAATGACTGCAAACATGAAAAGCACCTCTCTTTCATTCAAACTCGCTGCTGCAGGCGGTAATGCAGAAGATTACACTTAAATACCTCCAAGCATGCGTCAAATTATTCTATCATATTGATGTTTTTTTGTCAATAGCTTTTTGAAATATTTTTTCCAAAAATATAAAATTTAAAAAGAAACCCGACCTTCAAATGAAAATCGGGTTTCGAAAGCCATAAAATCAGCGAACAACGATATTGACGATCTTGCCGGGGACAACGATCTCCTTGACGACGGTCTTCCCTGCCACGGATTCGGCAATGCGGGATTGCTCATAAGCCTGCTTGAGAAGCTCTTCCTTGGTTGCGGCCTTGGGCGACATCATCGTGCCGCGCAGCTTACCGTTCACCTGCAATGCGATCTCCACGGTATCGTCCACCGTCTTGGCAGGGTCAAACTCGGGCCACTTTTCAAGAGAAACAAGCGTGGTGTTTCCGAGAACCGACCAAACCTCTTCGGCCAAATGCGGTGCGAAGGGCGAAAGAACCTTGGCAAACGTACCGAGCTCGTCCTTGGTCACCGTACCTGCATCGTAGACGTCGTTGATAAAGGACATCATGGCGGCAATGGCGGTATTGAACTTCATGGAATCGATATCGCTCGTGACCTTGGCGATCATCTTGTGCATCGGTTTTTCAAGCACGGGCGTTACACCCTCACCCTTGACAAGATCGGTCAAGCCTGCAAAACGCTCAAGGAATCTCTTGCAGCCGCGGATGCCCTGTGCGCTCCAGGGTGCGGATTTTTCAAAGTCACCGATGAACATCTCATAAAGACGCATGGCATCTGCACCGTAATCGCGCACGATATCGTCGGGATTGACGACGTTGCCGCGCGATTTGGACATTTTCTCGCCGTTCTCACCGAGAATCATACCGTGCGACGTACGCTTGAGGTAAGGCTCGGGACAAGAAAGAACGCCGATATCATAGAGGAACTTTGCCCAGAAACGCGAATAGAGCAAGTGAAGCGTGGTATGCTCCATACCGCCGTTATACCAGTCAACAGGCATCCAGTAATCAAGTGCTTCCTTGGCAGCCAGCGTTCCGACGTTGTCGGGATCGCAATAGCGCAGAAAATACCAGGAGGAGCCTGCCCATTGAGGCATGGTGTCAGTCTCACGCTTTGCCGCGCCGCCGCAACGGGGGCACTTGCAGGAAACGAAATCTTCCATGAGCGCGAGAGGAGATTCGCCCGTGGCGGTCGGCTCATAGGACTCAACGTCGGGCAAAAGCAAAGGAAGCTCGTTTTCGGGAACGGGAACCCAACCGCAATCGGGGCAGTTGATCATCGGGATCGGTTCGCCCCAATAACGCTGGCGGGAGAATACCCAGTCACGAAGCTTATAGTTGACCTTCTTATGGCCAATGCCCTTTTCGGTCAGAAATTCAATGATCTTTTCCTTGGCCTCGGCCACCTCAAGACCGTCAAGGAAGCCCGAATTGACCATGCGGCCGGTTTCGGTATCGGTAAAGGCTTCGTTCTGAACGTCGCCGCCTGCCACAACCTCAATGATCGGGAGATCAAAGGTCTTAGCAAACTCAAAGTCGCGCGTATCGTGCGCGGGAACTGCCATGATCGCACCTGTTCCGTAGCTTGCCAGAACGTAGTCGGAAACAAAGATCGGAATCTTCTTGCCGTTGACGGGGTTGATGGCCATCACACCGTCAAGTCTGATGCCTGTCTTATCCTTGACAAGCTCGGTACGCTCAAATTCAGACTTGCGTGCGGCGGCCTCGCGGTAAGCGACAACCTCATCGTAGTTGTTGAGTTTCTCCTTCCACTTATCCACCATTTCATGCTCGGGCGCGATAACCATATAGGTTGCACCGAAAAGCGTGTCGGGGCGTGTGGTATACACCTTCAATACGTCACCGTCGGCATCGGTCACAAAGTCGACCTCAGCACCTGTGGAACGGCCGATCCAGTTGATCTGCTGGGTTTTGACGCGTTCGATAAAATCAAGGTCGGCAAGATCGTCGATCAGGCGATCTGCATACTCGGTGATCTTGAGCATCCACTGCTCCTTGACCTTATGAACAACCTCACTGCCGCAACGCTCGCACACGCCGTTGACAACCTCTTCGTTTGCCAGAACGACCTTACAGGATGTACAGAAGTTGACCGACATTTTCTTCTTGTATGCCAGCCCTTTTTCATAAAGCTTAATGAAGATCCACTGTGTCCACTTATAGTAGGCAGGATCGGTGGTATTGACCTCGCGGCTCCAGTCGAAGGAAAGTCCGAGGCTCTGAAGCTGTGCCTTGAAGCGTGCAACGTTTCTTTCGGTCACAATGCGGGGATGGATCTTATTTTTGATAGCGTAGTTTTCAGTCGGCAGACCGAAAGCATCCCAGCCCATCGGAAACAAAACGTTATAGCCCTGCATTCTCTTTTTACGCGAAACGATATCAAGCGCGGTATACGGACGGGGGTGTCCGACATGAAGCCCCTGTCCCGAAGGATACGGGAATTCAACCAACGCATAGTGTTTCGGAAGCGTGTAGTCGTTTTTGGCAACGAATGCGTTTTCGTCCGCCCAACGCTTTTGCCACTTGGCTTCAATTGCGGAATAATCGTACTTCATGAGTCCCTCTTTCTTTCACTTTCACGGTGAAGTTATATATTTTAGGTTGCCGAAGGGGCGGTCAAGGCGGAAATATCCACCGCCGCTTCTTCGGGCAAAAGTCTTTCAAGCTTATAGAATTCGCGCGCATCGCGTGCAAAAATATGAACAATCACACAGCCGAAATCGAGCAATACCCAGCTTCCGCCGTCGCGTCCCTCGATACGCACCGCATCCTCGGTTCGAAAATCAAGCTCATCGGCCAAAGCGTTGATGTGGGTGCTTGCACGGCCCGTGCAAATGATCTCGTAGTCGGTAATGACGGTCGTATCCGTCACGTGATAAAGAAGAATGTCAGATGCCTGCTTTTCGTAAAGCAAACGGACAAGCTCCTCTGCCAATGCGAGCGGCTCAAGACCGCTTGGCACTTTTTTAATGTTCAGTTCTTCCATAGATATCCAAAACTCCGTTATTTTTCAGTCACTCATCAGAATGACAGTTTTGACAGTTCCTCCTCGGCGTAAATGCGATAAGTGCGGTCGGGCGCACTGTACGCATTCAAAACACCGAGATTTTGAGGGTTACAAAGTCGCTTTTGCGCATCGAACCCAGCCTCTCTGTAAAAGGCAGACAAGCGCTCGGCAAAGAGAGCCTCCGCCCCTGCGCGTCTGGCAACGTAATACCAGCTTGCATCGGTATAAAGAGCTTCGCCCGGCAAGGTGCAAAGATAAAGCTTGCCATGGCTTTGCTCCATCATGCGATAGCCTGATTCAATACCGCGCACGAGATTCATATCGGTATAGATGGCTTGCCCCGAAAGAATTTTTGCGGCTTTGGCGGCAAAGGAGAGCGAAACCCCTTCACGAAGGCGCGAAACGACGCCCGAAAGAAAGAGCTTTTGCGCATCCATTCTCGCAAGATCTCCGCGTGCATAGCCGCTTCTGTAACGAAGGAATGCCAAGGCCTGCCGGCCGTTCAGCACCTGTTCGCCCGCTTTCAGAGAAAATTCTTCCTCGGCAGGATCACTGTAGGTAATATCCTTGGGCACGTCCACCTTGATACCGCCAAGCAGATCGACAAGAGAGGCAACAGCTTCGCTTGTGGGAATGATGACTTGCGAGATATTTAAGCCCAAGGTTGAAGATATTTCTTTTTTTAAGGCAATCGCCGCTTCACGCCCGCTCATTCCCGATGCACGGAAGGCGGCAAAACGGCTATTGATCTTGACGCTTTTCCCTTCACCGTTCAGAATCAGCGTATCGCGCGGAATCTGCAAAACGGTCATTCGCGCCGCCGTTGGCTCGGCACAGGCAACGAACATAACGTCGGTATTGAGTCGGCTTTCGTCAAGGCCGCACACAAGAACCGAAAAGGGCTCTTCGCCGCGCTTGGGCGAAAGGTTTGAGCGCAGTGCCCAGACCGTCACGGTCAAGGTTACGAAAAGAAAAAGAAAAATCAAAAAAATCAGAGGCAAACGCCGTTTTTTCTTCATGGATTCATCGTCTCCCAAACAAGCTTTTTTGCTTTAGTTTGGCGCGAAAAATCAGTTTTTATTCCAAAAAAACGACACGATCACGCAAGAAGCGCGCGATAATAGGCGAGTGCCTTTTCCGTATCGGGATGAACGGCACAGCCTTGACTATCCAGAAATGCTTTGGTTTTTTCAAGCGCAAAGAGAACGCTTTCGTCAAGTGCGCGCAGGCGTTCGCTCTGCGTGCCCTTTTCGGTTTTTTCAAAAAAAAGTTCTCGGGCGAGTACGCAATTTTCGGGCTTTCTGCCGAATTCGATATAATCGGCAAGAAAAACAACGGCAGTCAGTACGCTCATATGCGGCTTTCCCGTGGTATGGTAACGCACGGCATCCAGAATCTCTTCACTTGCAAAAAGAGGAAAATCGCGGCGAATCAAGGGGAGCGCCGCATAGCCGTGGAGCACGGGTGCATAGCGTTTTCCTTCCGCCATATTCTCTATTGTAGCAGATTCGAGCGCAAGATGCAACTGTTTTTCAAAACTTTCTTCTTTCGCAAGATCATGAAGGAGTGCCGCCGCTTTCATTTCCGTGCATTCGGCAATCAGAAGCCGTTCACACATCCAAGCGGCCATTTCACACACGCGCACCGTGTGCGCCATGCGCGAAGGCGAAAGCCGCTTGGCGACTGCCTTTTCAAGCTCGGCAAGCGTTTTTTCATCAAAGAACACCGTAAAGCCCTCGCCTTCTGATATATTCGGCAACCGAATCCGAAAGAAGCGTAGCCTCCCTGTGCTCCTTGAGGCAATCTCTTAATTCACTTGATGAAGCCTCGACTGCACGGCCTGAAAGAAAGACGACCTCTGCACCGTGCCGTTTTGTCAGCCGTTCGGCCATGCGCGTAAGCTCATCATTTTTTCGTCCGTCGCTTTCGCGCGGAATGCAAACGAGGGTACAAAGCCTCAAGATCTCCTCAAAGCAGTACCATTTTTCAAAAGAAAGCATCATATCGGTACCGATCAGAAGCTCGGGGCGAATGCCCTCCCTTGCGTATTCACGCAAGGTCAGCACGGTATAGCTCTTCCCTTCGCGCAGGATCTCACGGTCGGAGATCTTCACCTCGGGCAAATGCGCAAAGGCAAGGCGGCACATGGCAAGGCGGTCGTCGGAGCTCGCCCTTCCGTCCTCTTGCTTATGCGGCGGCATGCCCGCGGGAATGATATGCAATTCGTCCAATGCGCGCTCGCGAATAAAAAGCTCAGCAGCCCGAACGTGGCCAAGATGCGGCGGAGAAAAAGTACCGCCGTAAATACCGATTTTCATCACGGCAATTCGATTTTCGGCTTTTTTTCGGACGGGCGGTACAAGGTAATGACCGAGCCGACCACCGAAACAACGTCAGCTCCCGTCTTTGCTGCGATCAGCTCTGCCGCCTCACGCGGAAAATGCTCGCTGTTTTCAAGATTTTTCACCTTGATCAGCTCGCGTGCCTCAAGCGCATTACCGATCTGCATGCACATTTCTTCGCTGACGCCGCCTTTGCCGACCTGAAAGATGGGCGAAAGCGTATGCGCTTCGCGGCGCAGAAAGGCGCGTTGCTTACTCGTTAACATCGCTAACCTCCCGATAATACTCAAAAATTTTCAAGAAGCGGCGCATTGCTTTGCCTCTGTGACTCATTTTATGCTTGTCTGCGGCTGACATTTCGGCAAAGGTTTTTCCTTTTTCAGGAATATAGAAATAAGGATCGTAGCCAAAGCCGTTTTCGCCGCGTGCGTCACGTATGATCACGCCGTCACAGCGCTCCTGCACAACAAAGGACCGTCCGTCGGGAAAGACGCAGGCAACAGCGGCCACGTAATGCGCGTCGCGTGCACCGTCGGGCGTATCCTTCAAGGCATCAAGCAATTTTTCATTGTTTGCCTCGTCGCTTGCATGCTCTCCCGCATACCGCGCCGAAAAGATACCGGGGGCACCGCCGAGTGCATCAACGGTCAAGCCCGAATCATCGGCAATGCCGATATAGCCGAATTGCGTGCCGACACGTGCCTTGATCAACGCGTTTTCGGCAAAGCTGTTGCCGTCTTCCACAATATCACCGTGAAAGCCGACGTCGTCAAGTGAGAGAACCTCAATATCGCCAAGCGCGGAAAGCAAGGTCCGCAATTCACCGATTTTCTTCGCATTACGCGAAGCAAGTACGATTTTAGTCATGTCAGTTATCGAACATGGCACGCGTGAATTCCTCGGTATCAAAGGGTTGCATATCGTCGATCTGCTCTCCCACACCGATATACTTCACGGGAATGTTCAGCTCCTTTTTGATTGAAAGAACGATGCCGCCCTTGGCCGTACCGTCAAGCTTGGTCAGTACAAGACCTGTGATCTCAGCGGCATTCTTGAATTCCTTGGCCTGCAATACGGCATTCTGCCCTGTTGTCGCATCCAATACCAGCAGGTTTTCGCGGTCGGCGTCGGGCAGCTCGCGGTCGATGATGCGGTTGATCTTTGCCAATTCATCCATCAAATTCTTTTTATTATGCAAGCGGCCTGCTGTATCAATGAGAAGCACGTCGCTCTTTCTGCTTTTGGCGGCTTGAATGGCATCATAAACCACAGACGCGGGATCTGCGCCTGCCGCCTGCTTGATGATATCAACGCCTGCGCGCTCACACCACACGGTCAACTGCTCGGCGGCAGCCGCACGGAAGGTATCGGCGGCAGCCACGATCACACGGCGGTGCTCGCTTTTCAGCTGTGCCGCCATTTTACCGATCGAGGTTGTTTTGCCAACGCCGTTGACGCCAATGACGAGAATGACAGACGGTGTGGTGGTCAGCCTGAGCCCCTCGTGCTCGCCGACCATTTCGCGAAGAATATCAAAAAGGATATCCTTGGCGAGAGTGGCTTCACGGATATGCGCTTCTTTGGTGCGCGCACGCAGTTCATCGAGAATCTCTTCGGTGACGGCAATGCCGACGTCCGCGCTGACGAGAATTTCCTCAAGCTCATCGTAAAAATCGTCGTCAAGCTCGCCCGAACCGAGAAAAAGATCGTTCAAGCGGCCAAAAAGTGCGTTTTTGGTCTTGGAAAGACCGGATAACAGTTTACTGAAGAACCCCATCTCCAAGCAACTCCTTTTTCTTACTTTCGATTTCCGAAACCTGCAGTGGCAACACGCGCGAAATACCGCGCTCGGGCATGGTCACACCGTACAAGCGGTCTGCCACCTCCATTGTACCGCGTCGGTGCGTGATCAGAACGAACTGGGTTTCGGAAGAGAATTTTTTAACGTATTCGCCAAAACGGAAGACGTTGACCTCGTCAAGTGCGGCCTCGATCTCGTCGAGAATACAGAAGGGCGTTGGGTTAACCTTCAATATCGAGAAGAAGAGCGCGATGGCAACAAACGCCTGCTCACCGCCCGACAAAAGCGAAAGGCTCTTAATGATCTTACCGGGAGGTGCCGCCTTGATCTCGATACCGCTCGTCAGCACGTTTTCGGGATCGGTCAGGGAAAGCTCTGCCGTACCGCCTCCGAAAAGCTCGGTAAACACGACCGAGAAATTGCTGTTGATCTGATTGAAGGTGACAAGGAAATTATTCTTCATTTCCTCTTCAATATGCGCAACGATTTCGGAAAGCTCGGTATAGGACGTATTCATATCCTGCACCTGAACGTTCAGAAAATCATAGCGCTCCTTGACTTCGCGGTATTCATCAATTGCCGCAACGTTGACAGCCCCGAGCGCACGGATCTTATTGCGGCAGGATGTCTGCACGGCGGCGATTTGCGCGCGGTTTTCCTTAGTCACGGGCGGATAATTCAGACGAACGGCATCTTCGTAGGTCAGCTCGTACTCGTCCCAAAGGCTCGATCCGAGGCGGTCCTGCGAATCACGCAAGGAATTGAGCTTATTTTCGTTTCTCGAATGGGCGTGCAGGCAAAATGCCTTCTGTTCGTTTTTGTGCTTGGTATCGTTCTGTACCTCTTTGGCACGGCGGTCAATATCGGAAATGTGCGTTTCAACCTCCGCACGCTCATCGGTCAGCTCCTTGATCTCCTTTTCCAGCTCCTCGAAGCGGACACGGTTTTCGCCCTGTGT
Organism: Clostridia bacterium; assembly: GCA_017501005.1. Lineage (GTDB taxonomy): Bacteria > Bacillota > Clostridia > Oscillospirales > CAG-272 > UBA1740. Next base: position 3,121 of record JAFVXT010000137.1, on the reverse strand, counting down.
GGACATCAGGCGCTTCTTCATATCTTCAAATTCGCCAACTTGCCCCTTGCGCTCTGCGAACTCACGGTCAAAGGAGGCGATCTGATCAAGAACCGTCGCTGCACCGCTGAGTGCCGCTTCTTTATCCTTGGCAGTTTCGGCAATGCGCACCGACATATCGTTTGCTTCTGCGGCCACGCGGTCACGCTCGTCGTTCTTCTCATGACGGCCAATCTCCACGTCGGCACGGTGGCGGCGAAGCTCTTCAGCCTTTTCCTTCAGCTGCTTTTGCTTTGCCGCAAGCGAAAGAATCTCCTCGTCGGAACGGCTGTCGTCCTCGGCGATCGTGCGGTAATCCTCGCGCAGCTTTTCGGTCAGCGATTGATTGGCCTCCAATTTGGCATTGGCGGAATCAAGCGCGGCAAACTGCGAGCGCGACATGGTGAGAAGCAATTCCTTTTGCTGCTCGTTTTCGCGATAGACGTCATTATGCTCTCGGCATGACGATTCAAGCGTGGCAAGCTCTGCACGATCCTTTTCGATCTGCGCGGTCAATTCCTTGGCCTTGGCACTCAAGGTCTCAATATCCGAGGAACGAGAAAGCACGCCGCTGTCTTTTTTGACAGAACCGCCCGTATACGAACCGCCCGCATTCAGAAGCTGACCGTCAAGTGTCACGATTCTCAAGCGGAAGTTCAATTTGCGTGCCGCATCCGAAGCATGATCAATATCGTCAAAGACGACGGTGCGGTTCAGAAGGCCTTCAATCAAACGCCTGAATTTGCCGTCACAGGAAACGAGACGGTCTGCACGGCAAATAAAGCCGGGCAGGCCTTCGGCCATTCTGCTCTCCTCAAGCTCTTTCGGGGCATCCATATTGGTCAAGGGATAGAAGGTGGCGCGGCCTGCATTGGCCTCTTTGAGCGCGGCAATGCATGCTTTGGCGGCGCGGTCATCCTCCACCACGATATGCTGGATGCTGTTGCCGAGCGCCATTTCGATGGCGGTCGTATATTCCTTTGCAACGCTCATGAGCTTGGAAAGAGGGCCGTAAACGCGGCCTGCGATCCGTCCCTTTTCCACGCACTGCATCACAAAACGGACGCTATACTTGTAGCCCTCAAAATGCTCTTCCATGCGGCGCAGAGCCTCGGCACGTTCCAGAAGCGAATCGCGTTCGACCGAGCGCTTGCCCGTCTCTTGCGTCAGCTCCTCTCTGCGTGCTTTAGCCTTGGCAAGCTTTTCGCCCGCCGACTGCATATTCCTTTCGGCCTCGTCAATACGAACGCGGAAGGCTTCTGTGCTTTTTTCGCACCGCTTGACCTCTTCCTGCAGCTTTTCGCCCTCGGCCTCGTAGCTTTCAATTTCCTTGCGAAGTCCTTCGCTCTTGCTCTTTCCGCTTTCCTTATTGCGGCGGAGCATATCGATACGAACACTCATGTCAACTGCGTGGTGCTCAGTCTTTTCAAGTTCAAGAAGACTTGCTTCGAGATCGGTTTCGATCTGACGGATCTCTTCGGTCAAGGCCTGCTGGCGGGCAAGCAAAAGCAGACGCTCGTCATGAAGATCAGCCAAACGCTTTTCGTGCGCCTTGGCCTCCGTCATCAAGCGCGTGTGCTCGTTTTGTGCATTCGCCTTCAATGATGCAAGCGCAGTCAGGCGATCGGCATTTTGGCGCGAAAGCTCTTCTCTGTGACCGAGATCGTTCTCGGCAAGTCTGTAAGCGCTGTCAAGCTCGTGCAAGGTCTTCGTTGCTTCGTTGATGCGGCGCAGAAGTGCTTCGGAGGCCAGACGGTTTCTCTGCATTTCGTTATCAAGGCGTTCGCTCTGGATATCCAGCTCCTTCAATGCCTCTTCCACGATCGAAAGCTCGTGAGCGGTCAGCTTGTATGCATCCTCTGCCGCTGAAAGCTCTTCACGCATCTTGGCGGTGTCAAAGAGCCAAAGCGAAACATCTGCCGCCTTTTTTTCCTCGGAAAGTGCCAAAAAAGTCTTGGCGCGTTCGGCGTCTCTTGCGAGCGGCTCTACGCGACTTTCCAGCTCGCCGAGGATATCACGCACGCGAATCATGTTGTTTTCGGTTTCGGCAAGCTTACGCTCTGCCTCTTGCTTTTTATAGCGGAATTTGGAAATACCTGCCGCCTCTTCGAAGATATTGCGGCGATCCTCACTCTTACGGGAGATCATTTCCGCAACACGGCCCTGACCGATGATCGAATAACCCTCACGGCCGATACCCGTATTCAGAAACAGCTCGTAAATATCCTTCAATCGCACGGGCTTGCGATTGATCATGTATTCACTTTCGCCCGTACGGCTGTAGCGGCGCGTGACGGAGATTTCATCATAAGGGCTGTCAATGCGATGATTTTCATCTGAGTTGTCAAAGGTGACCGAAACCTCAGCATATCCCATCGGACGGCGGTCATCGGTACCGCCGAAAATCACGTCCTCCATCTTGGTGCCTCGGATGTTTTTGCTCGAAAGCTCACCGAGCACCCAACGCATCGCATCGGAGATATTGGATTTTCCGCTTCCGTTCGGACCGACGACAACGGTCACGCCTCGTTCAAAATTCAGAACCGTACGGTTCGGAAAGGACTTGAAGCCTTGTAATTCCAGTGACTTTAAGTACATCTTTTTTACCTAAACCTTCTTTAGTTTTGGTTGATTATTCATCATCTTCGCTGATGCCGAAAAGAAGCAACGCATCCTTGGCCGCCAGCTGCTCGGCTTCACGCTTGGTACTGCCCTCGCCGTGCCCCACAACGTTGCTATTGATTTTGGCATTGACGATAAAGCGCGGAGAATGGGCAGGGCCCTTGATATCCACCACCTCGTATTCAAGCGTTTCCGCGCCGTCCTGCTGCACGATGTGCTGAAGATGGGTTTTGTAATCTCCGCCGTGATTTTTACCGCACGCTTCAATCTCCTTACCCATCAGACGCATCAGAACCTCACGCGCACGGTCGAGTCCGTCCTCCCCCGCATCGAGGTAAACCGACGCCAAAAGCGCTTCAAAAGCATCGGCAAGAATTGACGGACGCTCTCTTCCCTGCGCTTCCTCGCCGTTTCCGAGCGAAAGATAAGAGCCAAGGTCGATTTTGCGCGCCATCGAGGCAAGCATGCCTTCGCACACAAG
>JAFVXT010000136.1 GCA_017501005.1 Clostridia bacterium | reverse complement strand
GCAAATAAAGGTTAACATAAAATGCAGCTAAACGAAAAAGCCTGCTTGTTTTTGAACAAGCAGGCTTTTTTGTTTGTGGATCATCGGTAGAGAATCATTTTTCTCTCGACGTCATTGTCAACCAAAACGATCCCGCCGACAAAGCAATAGAGGAAGAATTTGATAAAACCGTTTTCTGTCGGCGCAAGGAAGAGCTCCTTCAAGCGAGCATGGAAGAGAAGTGTCAAAAGCTCCTTCATCATGAATCCTGTTTTGGCGCTTTACGCGCATAAAATACCGTTCATTTCGGCGCAAAATCTGCGTTTGGTGCGAATCAGAGCTTGCCCGTTGAGCCGAAGCCGCCCTCGCCGCGCACCGTATCGTCAAGTGTCTCGCATTCGCAAAAATCGGGGGCGAGAATGGGGGCAATGACGAGCTGGGCAATGCGCTCGCCCGCTTCAAGCGTGACCGCCGTTTGGCCGTGGTTATGGAGCGCCACCATGATCTCGCCGCGGTAGTCGGCATCGATCACGCCCACCTTGTTGGCAGGGGCAAGACCGCGCTTGCAGGCAAGGCCGCTGCGCGCGTAGATCAGCCCCGCATAGCCGTCGGGAATGGCGGCGGCAAGCCCTGTGCGCACGAGCAGCGTTTGTCCTGCCTCCACCGTGATCTCACCGAGCTCGGGCAAGGCGTAGAGATCCGCACCTGCGGACGAAGGGGTGGCGTAGGTCGGCATTTTGGCCGACGGAGCGAGCTTTTTGATGCAAACCTTCATGTCAGTTCTGATCCTTTCCTTTTGTGCGACCGCCCTTGGCGGCCGTGCGCTTTTTGGGTGTTTTTTTCTGTTCGGTCGGTTCTTCGCGCGCCGTAAGCTTTGGCGCAAGGTAGCGCCCCGTGTAGGAGGCGGGCACGGCGGCCACCTCCTCGGGCGTGCCGACGGCCACCACGCGTCCGCCGCCGTCTCCTCCCTCGGGGCCGAGGTCAACGAGATAGTCGGCGGTTTTGATGAAATCAAGATTGTGCTCGATGACAAGCACGGTGTTGCCCGCCTCGACCAAGCGGTGCAGTACGCTGATTAAAAGCGACACGTCGTGCGTGTGCAGGCCTGTGGTCGGCTCGTCAAGCAGATAAAGCGTTTTGCCCGTGCTGCGCTTCGAAAGCTCGGTGGCGAGCTTCACGCGCTGCGCCTCGCCCCCCGAAAGGGTGGTGGAGGACTGCCCGATCTTGATATAGCCGAGCCCCACGTCAAAGAGTGTTTTGAGCTTGCGTTGAATGGCAGGAATGCCGTCGAAGAAGGCAAGCCCCTCCTCCACCGACATATCAAGAACTTCGTAAATATTCTTGCCCTTGTAGCGCACCTCCAGAGTGTCCCGGTTATAGCGCATGCCGTGGCAGACGTCGCACTTGACGTAGACGTCGGGCAAAAAGTGCATTTCAATACATTTCACGCCGTCGCCCTCGCAGGCCTCGCAGCGGCCGCCCTTGGTATTGAAGGAAAAGCGCCCTGCCGTATAGCCGCGCGCACGTGCGTCGGGCGTTTTGGCAAACAGGTCGCGGATATCCCCGAAAACACCCGTGTAGGTGGCGGGGTTTGAGCGCGGTGTGCGCCCGATCGGACTCTGGTCGATTGATATGATCTTGTCGAGATGCTCCGCCCCCTCGATCGCCTTGTGCTTGCCTGCCACCGTGAAGGCGCGGTTCAGGGTGTGCGCAAGGGCACGGTAAATAATGCCGTTGACAAGCGAGGATTTGCCCGAGCCCGAAACTCCCGTCACACAGACGAAGCACCCGAGCGGGAAGGAAACGTCAATATTTTTCAGATTGTTTTCGTAGGCGCCGCGCACGGTCAGCATATGGCCGTTGCCGCGCCGCCGCTCGGCGGGAACGGGAATGCACTTGCGCCCCGAAAGATAGTCGCCCGTGATCGAGCGCTTGTTTTCCGCTACCTCGTCGGGTGTGCCCACCGCCACGATCTCACCGCCGTGAATGCCCGCACCCGGGCCGATATCCACAAGATAGTCGGAGGCGCGCATGGTGTCCTCGTCGTGCTCGACCACGATCACGGTGTTGCCCAGATCCCGCAAGCGCTTGAGCGTGCCGATCAGCTTATCGTTGTCGCGCTGGTGCAGACCGATGCTCGGCTCGTCAAGGATATAAAGCACACCGACAAGCGAGGAGCCGATCTGTGTGGCGAGACGAATGCGCTGTGCCTCGCCGCCCGAAAGCGTGCCCGCACGGCGTGAAAGCGTCAGATAGTCAAGCCCGACGCTCTTTAAAAAGTGCAACCGTTCGCGGATCTCCTTGAGAATCTCGCGCGCGATCTCGGCGGAGGCGCCCGTCAATACCAGCTTTTCGGCAAAGTCCAGCATGTCGTAAACCGAAAGACGGCAGATCTCGTCAATGTTGAGCCCGCCCACCGTCACCGAAAGCACCTGATCGGAAAGCCGTCTGCCGCGGCAGCGCGGACAGTCGTGCTCCTCCACAAATTCCTGATAGTAGTCACCGCCCATCTGCTTCATGCGGCGGCGAATGATGGGAATGATGCCCTCAAAGGCGGTCAGCTGACGGCGCGAGGTGCGGTCGAAATAGCGCACCACGTCGTAAAGCTCGTCGCCCGTGCCGTAGAGAAGCGAGTGGAGCGCGTCGTCCGAAAAATCCCTGATCGGCGTGTGCAGATCAAAGCCGTGCTTTTCACCCACGGCGCGGACAAGCGGTCCATTCCAGCTCTCCTCCTCAAGAGATTTGAATCCGTTGCAGGCGATTGCCCCCTCCGCGAGCGAAAGCTCACGGCGCGGAATCAGCTTTTCGGGCGAGATGTCCTGCATCGTGCCAAGCCCCGCACATTCGGGGCAGGCACCGAAGGGGTTGTTGAAGGAAAACATGCGCGGCTCAAGCTCGCCCACGCTGATGCCGTGCTCCTCGCAGGCATATTTGAGCGAAAATTCAAGCTCCTCGGGCGCTTCGCCGTCCCGCCCTTCAAGCACCGAGATCACCACGCGCTCGTCCGATAGCTTCAGGGCACTCTCCACCGAATCGGCAAGCCGCGCGCGGATCCCCTCCTTCATCACCAGACGGTCAAGCACGATCTCCACCGTATGGCGCAGGTTTTTATCCAATTTGATCTCCTCGGAAAGGTCGTAGACCGAGCCGTCAATGCGCGCACGGACGTAGCCGCTCTTGCGCGCGTCGGCAAGCAGCTTTTCATGCGTTCCCTTGGCCGCGCGCACCATGGGCGCCAGCACCAGAAACCGCCGTCCTTCGCCGAGTGAAAGCACCTTCTCAATGATGCCGTCCACGGTTTGCCGCGCGATCTCCTTGCCGCAAACAGGGCAGTGCGGAATGCCTACACGCGCATAGAGCAAGCGCAGATAATCGTAAATTTCGGTGACCGTGCCCACAGTTGAGCGCGGATTGCGCGAGGTGGTCTTCTGGTCAATCGAGATGGCGGGTGAAAGCCCCTCAATCGAATCGACGTCGGGCTTATCCATCTGCCCCAGAAACTGACGCGCGTAGGAAGAAAGCGACTCGACGAACCGACGGTGCCCCTCCGCGTAGACCGTATCAAAGGCAAGCGAGGATTTGCCCGATCCCGACAGGCCCGTCAGCACGACCAGACGGTCGCGCGGAATGTCAAGATCCACGTTTTTTAAGTTGTTTTCACGCGCACCTCTGATGCGTATATAATCTTTCATTCGGTTGGTATTTCCTTGTCTTTTTTGTAAACTTTTATTTTCTTGTTCGGACGTTTGCAGACGGAAAAATCTGTGTGCGTCAGTTGTCCTTTGTCGTGCGCAGATCCTTGATTTTGTCGCGCAGATAGGCGGCGCGCTCAAATTCAAGATGCGCCGATGCACGCTTCATTTCGGCAGTCAGCTCGGCAATCAGGCGCTCGCGCTCGTCGGCGCGCAGCTTCTTCTGCGTGCCCTTCTTTTTATCACCCTTATCGGGTGCGCCGATTTCAATCAGCGCGCGCACGTCCTTTTTGACGCTCTTCGGGATAATGCCGTGCTTTTCATTGTATGCCTGCTGGATCTGACGGCGGCGGTCGGTCTCGCGTATGGCCGCCTCCATCGAGCGCGTCACCGTGTCGGCATAGAAAATGACGTGCCCCTTTTCATGCCGTGCCGCACGCCCGACCGTCTGGATCAGCGAGGTCTCCGAGCGGAGCAAGCCTTCTTTATCCGCATCGAGCACCGCCACGAGCGAGACCTCGGGAATATCCAGCCCCTCACGGAGCAGATTGATGCCCACCAGCACGTCAAATTCGCCCAGGCGCAGATCGCGGATGATCTGCATGCGCTCGATGGTCTCGACGTTGTGGTGAATGTATTTGACCTTGATGCCGCGCGTGTGCAGATAATCGGTGAGATCCTCCGCCATCTTGGTGGTCAGCGTGGTGACGAGTGCCTTGTCGCCTGCCTTGACGGTTTCGGAAAGCTCGGCAATCAGATCCTCCACCTGTCCCTCGATCGGGCGCACCGTGATCAAGGGATCAAGCAGGCCCGTCGGGCGAATGATCTGCTCGACCGTGACCGCCGCCCGCTCCTTTTCGTAAGGGCCGGGGGTTGCGCTGACGTAGACGGTCTGATTCAATTTGGATTCAAATTCCTCGAATCGCAAGGGGCGGTTATCAAAGGCGGAGGGCAGACGAAAGCCGTATTCGATCAGGTTTTGTTTGCGCGCCGTATCGCCGCCGCTCATACCGCGCACCTGCGGCAAGGTGACGTGCGATTCGTCGATGAAGAGCAGAAAATCCTTCGGGAAATAGTCAAGCAGAGTAAAGGGGGTGGAGCCGGGTGCACGGCCTGCCAGCACGCGCGAATAATTTTCAACACCCGAGCAATAACCGACCTCGCGCAGCATTTCAAGATCGTACTTGGTGCGCTCCTCAATGCGCTGTGCCTCGATTAAGCGGTTTTGGCTCTTGAAAAAGTCCACGCGCTCGTGCATTTCCGCTTCAATCTCGGCAAGCGCCTTCAGGCGCTTTTCGTGAGAAACGGCATAGTGCGTGGCAGGGAAGATGGCGGCGTAGTGAAGGTCGCCGAGCAGCTCGCCCGTCACGGTATGCACCTCGGACACACGCTCGATCTCGTCGCCGAAAAATTCCACGCGAATGGCGCGGTCCTTGTTCGATGCGGGCAAGATCTCCACAACGTCCCCGCGCACGCGGAATTTGTCGCGCACGAAATTCAGGTCGTTGCGCTCGTACTGAATGGCCAGCAGAGAGGAGATCAGCTCGTCGCGCGTCATGGCTTGCCCCGGGCGCACCGAGACCAGCATGCTTTCGTATTCCTCGGGATCGCCCAAGCTGAAAATGCAGGAGACCGAGGCCACGATGATCACGTCCCGCCGCTCGAAAAGCGCGGAGGTCGCGCTGTGGCGGAGCTGGTCGATCTCATCGTTGATCATGGCGTCCTTTTCGATATACATATCCTTGCCCGGGATATAGGCCTCGGGCTGGTAATAGTCGTAGTAGGAAACGAAATATTCCACGGCGTTTTCAGGGAAAAATTCACGAAATTCCGAGCAGAGCTGGGCAGCCAGCGTCTTATTGTGCGCCAAAATCAAGGTCGGGCGGTTGACGCGCTCAATCACGTTTGCCATGGTAAAGGTCTTGCCCGAGCCCGTGACACCGAGCAGAACCTGCTCGCGGTTGCCCGACTCAATCGAACGAACCAACGCGTCAATCGCCTCGGGCTGGTCGCCCGTCGGCGCAAAGGGGCT
>JAFVXT010000135.1 GCA_017501005.1 Clostridia bacterium | reverse complement strand
GTCATCTCCTTTTCGAATATCACAAAAAGTATATCATATTCATGAGAAAAAGTCAAGTTTTTTTACAGGATCTGTCAAAGCCTCGCAGGGGAATATTCTTTCTTTTTCCGTTGACAAAAAAGAAAAAGTATGGTATACTTATATACTACAGATTTTTTTGGGAGGACGCCATGGACGACAATCGAAAAAATGATGCTTTTCATGGCGCGGAAGCCGATGAATTCTGGGATATTTCCAAGCTGATCCCTAAAAAGCCGAAAAAGAATCCCCTCTTTTCCTATCCTTCGTACGGCCGCTCACACGTGCGGACAACCGATGCCGTTTTTACACCCGACACGTCGGTTGCAAATACAAACGAGGGGCACCTTGTGCGACAGGAAAATTTTGACAGTGCTCTCGCTTTGACTGATCCCTCAGGCTCTGCCGCACAAAAAGCAAATCCCCAAACGCCCGACAAAAAAACCGACAAAAAAGATGAAGAGCGCTACGTGCCCGATTTCAATTCGTTGATCACAAGCGTCAGAATCATTCATAAGCCGAGTACGGTCAGCTTTTATCGGCGCTTTCGTGAGGATGCAGTGCGGCTTTTCAATGCCGCTCCCCCTGAAGAAGCCTTTTACACGCCCTTTTATTCTTACGTGCCCCAGTATTCGCAATTAACAAAAAAACAGCTTGATTATTATCTTTTTTGGCGCGAAGCATTCAGACGCGGAGACTATCTCGAATGTGATGAAGCCTATTTTCGCCTTTTTGTTTATGAGGTTCTCAATTTACCCGATCTCATTTCGCCATCGGACGGGCTTTCCTTGCTTTGCCGTGCTCTTTGCGCTTACAGAAAGAAATTTCCGCGCATCGAAAAATATATGACGCAATGGCTGATCGATTATTGCTTGCTGTACCGCTTGCCGTGTCCCGCGTCCGAGCTCGTTTCCTGTATGGACGCGATTATGAAAAACACCACGTTCCCTGAATTTTTTCTCTATGACGTGGAAAATCTGCCCGATCGGTGCGTTGAGATGCTCATCACGCTTGTCAGCGATTACCGTCGCCGTCCGCAGAAGGAACATGAGGATCGTGAACAATTCTTAACATTGCATATGGCAGGGGCCATGCGAGCGGTGTTTTTCGAGCTTTTTTCACGACAGGCCGCCGTTGATTTTGGGCGCACCTCGCACGTGGCCTTTGACGTGTTCGGCGGCTCGATCTCGGCGCATAATATCCGTGCGCGATTAGAGATTGATTACCATCCCTTTTCGCTTGCCAGCGAGCTTGGTGAAACCGTGCGCAATGCGGCAAAGTATGCCGAGAATCTGTTGCGCGCGCATCTGGGGATCCGCACGCGTGTGCGCGGTGAAAATCCACCCGCCGATATTGCCGCGGTGATTGATGATTACGTGCGTGAGCACTGCCCGAAGAAAAGCGCGCCTCCTCCGAAAAGTGAATACGATGCCCTTTATGAACCAAACGAGGTCGGTATTTCATGGGATAGCATTCGTGGCATTGAAAATGCTTCGTGGGACGTGACGCGCCGTCTGACCGCCGAAGAAAATCTGCCCGACGGGCCTGCGGACGAAGCATTTGAGAAAGTACCCGAAGAAGATGGAAATGTAAACTTAAGTTTTGAAACAGAAAAAGATGAAGATGCGGAAGGACGGGCCTTGAGTGCGACGTCGCTTGCCTATCTTTCTTGTGCGGTCAGCGGTGACAAGGCGGGCGCGCTTGCGGCAATCCGCCATGGCGGTATCAGCGAAGGTGCGGCTGTAGAAGAAATCAACGAAGCGTTTCTCTTGCGCTTTGGAGACGTCTTTTTTGAAAATGAGGGCGATACCTATCGCCCCTTGCTTGAAGATTATGAAACGGAGGTAACAGAATGGATACGCGAAATGAACGGGTAAAAGTGCCGCGCCGCATTTTGAATACGCTTCTGACCTCGCTTGGCGCAGGTGTTGTTCCGCGCACGGGTGCGCCTTATATTGCCATCGGCCGCGCGGCGGAGGTGCGTGCCTTGACCGATTCACTTGATATGGCGGCCGAGGGCGGTGCGTCGGTGCGCTTTCTGATCGGTCGTTACGGAAGCGGTAAGAGCTTTTTGACACAGCTGATCCGCGGCTATGCGCTTGAACGCGACTTTCTGACGGTAGATGCCGATCTTTCACCCGAACGCAGACTGTCGGGTGCAGGGCATTCGGGGCTTGCGACCTATCGGGAGCTGATGCGCAATCTTTCCTCCAAGGCATCGCCCGACGGCGGTGCGTTGCCACTCGTTCTTGGCCGTTATATGGACCGTCTGAAGGGGGAGCTTGCCGCCGAAGGTGTTTTTCCCGACGACGTACGTTATACTTTACGCTTGAGGCAGAAGGTTTATGCCGCTTGCGCCGCACTTGAGGGCGCGGTGGGCGGTTTTGATTTTGCCACGGTGCTCGGTGCGTATTTTGCGGCATCGGCAGAAGATGACGAAGCGAAAAAAAGTGCGTGTCTGCGTTATTTACGCGGTGAATATTCAAACAAAACCGAAGCACGCCAAGCACTCGGATTTTCGCTCGGTGCGATCATTGACGATCAGAACTGGTACGATATGCTGAAGTTGATTGCCCTGCTTTCGGTGCAGCTCGGTTATCGCGGACTTTGCGTTTTCATCGACGAATGTGTCAATCTGTATAAGATTCCGCACCGCATTTCCCGCGAAGCCAATTACGAAAAGATCCTTTCGATTTTCAATGACGCATTGCAAGGCCGCGCCTCGCATTTGGCCGTCGTTTTCTGCGGAACACCGCAGTTTCTGGAGGATCCGCGCCGCGGACTTTTTGGCTACGAGGCACTCCGCTCGCGCTTGGCCGATACGCGCTTTGAAGAAAACGGATACGTTAACTATTCTTCACCCGTGATCCGTTTGCGCCGCCTTTCGGATAACGAATTGATGGCACTTCTTGTGCGCTTGTCCTTTTTGCATGCCGAGCAAAGCGGAAGGGGCGAGCTTGTCACAAAAGAGGAAATGGAGCGTTTTCTTTCGCTCATGCTTTCCCGTGCGGGCGCAGGCGAGCTGATCACGCCGCGTGAGCTGATCCGTGAGTTTTTGGGATTGCTCAATATTTTGCGTGATAATGAGGGTGTCAGCTTTGATGCGCTGATCGAGAAAAAGGCCTCTGAAGCCATTGCGCCCCCCGTCCCCTCCGAGGTATCACCTGCGGAAGAGGAAAACGGCGGCACGAAGCGAAGCTTCACGTTGGCAGATATCGATCTTTAAAGCTCAGTGAGCGGAAAAACGCTCTTTCGCCTGAAGTAAACAGTTTTTAACAATCAAAGAAAGAAGGTGCGAGGGTGACCGAAGCAGACCGCGTTTTTACACGCTTTCCATCGTTTATCAAGGAATTTATCTATCAGAACAATTGGGAATCCCTGCGCGAAGTGCAGCTTGCGGCGGCAAAGGCAATTTTTGAAACCGACAGTCATCTTTTGCTCACCTCCGCCACGGCTTCGGGCAAAACCGAAGCGGCTTTCTTTCCCATCATCACCGAGCTTTGTGAAAAAAGCGCGGAGCATGGCGGCGCAAGCGTCCTGTATATCGCGCCGCTGAAGAGCTTGATCAACGACCAGTTTGCGCGTCTTTCCTGCTTGCTCGAGCAAGCCTATATTCCCGTCACGCATTGGCACGGAGACGTCAGCGCCTCGAAAAAAAGCGCGTTTTTGAAAGACCCCTCGGGAATTTTACAGATTACGCCCGAGTCGTTCGAAAGCCTTCTCATGCGTCGGAATAACGATATTCCGCGCCTTTTTGCAGATCTGCGTTACGTTGTGATCGATGAAGTGCATGCCCTGATCGGCACGGATCGCGGTAATCAGGTGATCTGTCAGCTTGCAAGACTTGCACGTTTGCTTGGACGGCATCCGCGCCGTATCGGCCTTTCTGCCACCATTGGTGATCTTGATATGGCCGCCGCCTGGCTTGGTGCAGGGACAGAGCGCGATGTTATCGCGCCGCGTCCGACACAAAAAGCACTGCAATGGCGGCTTGGCTTTGAGCATTTCTATATACAGAATTCATCTCAAGATACCAAGGCCGACGATATTGTGTCGGGCGGCTCTAACGATTCTTCGGGAGCGACGGCAAAGCTTGATGCGGGCTATGAATTTCTTTATGATGCAGTCTCTGATAAAAAAGCACTCGTCTTTTCCAATTCGCGCGAGGAGACCGAATACGTGACCGCCACCTTGCGGCAGATTGCCCGCATGCGCGGCGACGACGATATCTTCCACATTCATCACGGCAACCTTTCCGCTTCTCTTCGTGAAGGCGCGGAAATGGCAATGAAGGAGGAATCTCGCGCCGTTACCTGCGCGACCGTCACCATGGAGCTCGGCATTGACATCGGCCGCTTGGAGCGCGTGGCGCAAATGGGTGCACCACACACGGTCTCCGCGTTTCTGCAACGGCTTGGTCGATCGGGACGGCGCGGTTCGCCGCCCGAAATGATCGAAATCTACCGTGAGGACATTCCCTTGCCGAACGATATCCTGCCGCACTTGATTCCCTGGGAGCTTTTGCGCGGAATCGCGCTTGTCCAGCTTTACGGTGAGGAACGCTTTATCGAACCGCCGCGTATCAAAAAAATGCCGCTCAGTCTGGCGTTTCACCAAACCTTGAGCGTGCTTGCGGCATCGGGCGAGCTGACGGCCAAGGCTTTGGCAGAACGAATTCTCACTATGCCGCCGCTTTCCCAGCTTTCGCGCGAATGTTATCGTGAACTTTTGTTGTCGATGGTGCAAAACGAATATCTTGAGTTGACCGAAGAAAAAGGGCTGATCGTCGGCTTGAAGGGCGAAAAGCTGACAGATAATTTTCGCTTTTATGCTGTCTTTAAGGATAGCGAGGATTTTACGGTTCGCGCCGAATCTGAAGAGATCGGTACGATCACATCAGCACCTCCCGTGGGCGAACGCTTTGCACTCGCGGGGCGTGTGTGGGAGGTACTCGAAACCGACGTACCGCGCCGCTTGATCTACGTCAAAGCGGTGGAAGGCAAAATGGAGATTTCGTGGCCGGGCGACAGCGGCGAGGTTCATACGAAGATTCTTGAAAGAATGCGCAAGGTGCTTTTTGAGGAAACTGTTTATCCGTATCTCTTGCCTCATGCCGCCGAGCGCTTGAATCGGGCGCGTCATCTGGCGGAAAGAACCAACATGGAGCGTGAGATGATCTTGTCAACAGGAGGTTACACGAAATGCCTCTTTCCTTGGCTCGGCACACGCGCCTTCCGCACGCTGAAGCGCTTTCTTGCGCGCCATGCGTCCGAGCTCGGTCTTTCTGATATTGCCTCGGAGGGGTGCTACTATATCACCTTCAAATCGCAGGAGCAGGATTGCCGTCGCTTGCTTGAGGCAATTAAGGCCGCTATGGCACGTGACGGATTGGATATGGAGGCGCTTGTTTCCTCCGCGGAATTTCCCGCCTTTGAAAAATTTGATCCGTATATTCCCGCACCGCTTTTGCGCCGTGCTTTTGCCGTGGACAGGCTTTGCCCACAGGAAATGCTGGCAAGATTCGGCGTGCAGTGCAACGATCCGTTTTGAGGTACAGGTAAGGTTATGAGTACGATTTATGATATGCTGGCACCGTTTTATGATGAGCTTAACGGTGATCTTGATTATGAAAAATGGGCGGATTTTTTGGTCTCTCGCTTTGCTTCTGCCGCCATTCCCGTGCGTGAGGTGCTTGACCTTGGTTGCGGTACGGGCTCGATGACGCTCGCGCTTGCACGTCGCGGTTACGATATGGTGGGCGTTGACCTTTCGCCCGATATGCTCTCCCGCGCCCGCGAGCGAGCATATGAAGATGAAAAAACGCAGGATATCCTCTTCCTTTTGCAGGATATGCGTTCCTTTGAGCTTTACGGCACGGTGCAGGCGGCGGTGTGTACCCTTGACGGCATCAATCATCTGACCTGCGCGCGCGACCTTGACGCGACGCTCGCCCTGCTTCATAATTATATCGAACCCCGGGGGCTTCTCATTTTCGACGTCAATGCGAAGCGAAAATTTGAAGAGGTCTATGCCGACAACGTATATACGATGGAATCCGAGGACGCTTACGTTGTATGGCAAAACGATTATCGCGAAAAAACAGGCGTTTGCGATTTCTATATCACGCTTTTCAAGCGCGAATCGGACGGCCGCTATACGCGCTACGAGGAAAGTCAGCGCGAAAAGCATTATTCGTGCAAAACCCTGCAGCGTCACCTCGAAAAAGCAGGCTTTCGCTTGCTCGACGTGCGCGGAGACGATTTTGAAGAAGCAAAAAATGACAACTTCAGATATCATCTGATTGCCGAAAGAATATAAACACGAGGACTTGACAAAGAAAGGATTTTTTATGGATTCATCTGTGATCTGGAGAGGCATGACGCGTGACGGAAGCGCGCGTGTTCTCGTTATCAATTCCAAAGCCATCGTGCAGACGGCGTATGAAAATCAGCATACCACCCCTACTGCAACTGCGGCACTTGGCAGACTCCTGACGGCAACGTCAATGATCGGCTCCATGATGGGAGAAGAATCGAACCGCGTGACCATCGGGATCAACGGTGACGGCGAGGCGGGCAAGCTGATTGCCGTCGGGGACTATTACGGCAACGTTAAAGGGTGCATTACCAATCCGCGCGTAGATCCGCCGCTCCGCACCGACGGAAAGCTGAACGTCGGCCGTGCGGTGGGCAACGGCACGCTTTACGTCATTCGAGATACGGGTGAGGCTGAACCGCATGTCGGCACCGTTTCGCTTCGTTCGGGCGAGATTGCCGAGGATATTGCCGCTTATTTTGCCGAAAGTGAGCAAGTCCCCACCATCTGCTCGCTTGGCGTGCTTGCCAACCGTGACGGAAGCTGTCTCGCGGCCGGCGGTGTATTGATCCAGCTGTTGCCCTTTGCCGACGAACAAACGGTGGAGGCACTTGAAAAGAACGCCGCCAAGCTGACCAATATCTCCCGTGCATTTGCTGATGGCAAGACGGTTTCGGACATTGCCGCCATGGCACTTGAGGGCATTGAGTACGATCCCTTTGACGAGCTTTCGGTTGCTTTTGTCTGCGATTGCAGTCGCGAGCGTATGCACGATGCTATGGCCAAGGTCGGTCAAAAGGAGCTTTCCGAAATGTTTGACGAGCAGGTGGCAGAGGGCAAGGAAAGAACCTTGACCGCCCAATGCCGCTTCTGTACCAAAAGCTATACGTTTTCGCCCGAAGAATTCGGGTTACAGTCATGATAAAGGAGAAAAAGACAATGGATAAGAGATTGAAAAATGCAGTTGTCGGCCAGTCGGGCGGGCCGACTGCCGCCATCAACGCAACCTTGGCAGGCGTGATTCTCGGTGCATCGAAGGCGCATAGCGAGGGAAAGATCGGCACACTTTACGGCATGAAAAACGGCATCGACGGCTTGCAAAACGGCATGATCGTTGACCTTGCCTCCTTCTTTGAGGATCAGGCGAAGATTGAAGCGCTTTCCTCCACCCCTGCCGCCGCACTCGGCTCTTGCCGCAAGAAGCTGCCGAAGGTTGAAGAGGGCGGCGAGATCTATGACCGCGTGTTTTCTGTGCTGAAAGAGAATAACATCGGGTATTTCTTCTATATCGGCGGCAACGATTCCATGGATACCGTGGCCAAAATGAACGCCTACGCACAGAAAATCGGCTATGATCTGACCGTGATCGGCGTGCCGAAGACCATTGATAACGATTTGGTGGGCACAGACCACACGCCCGGCTTCGGTTCGGCCGCCAAATACATTGCCACAACCGTGCAGGAGATCATTTGCGACTGTGCGGTCTATACCGTTCCCGCCGTGACCATCGTTGAGATCATGGGACGCGATGCGGGTTGGCTGACCGCCGCTTCGGGCATCGGCCGCATCGTTACGGGCCGCGCACCCGATTACATCTATTTGCCCGAGCGTACCTTCTCAATGGAAGACTTTATGCGTGACGTCCGCACAGCCCTTGACAAGCACCCGAACGTTGTGATCGCCGTATCCGAGGGCGTGAGATTTGCAGACGGCCGTTACGTCGGCGAAGGCACGCAGTCGGGCGCACTCGATGCCTTTGGCCATAAATATCTGGCAGGAACGGGCAAGGCGCTTGAGCTTGCCGTTAAGGCCGAGATCGGATGCAAGGTTCGTTCCATCGAGCTCAATCTCCCCCAGCGCTGCGCCGCGCATCTTGCGTCGGGTGCTGATATCGAAGAATCGCTTTTGGTTGGCGAAACGGCATTTGATCGTGCCCTTGCAGGACTTTCGGGCCATATGATGGCCTTTGAGCGTGTCGAAGGCGAGGAGTACGCTGTGCGCGTTGTTTCCAATGCTGTGGCAGAGGTTGCCAATAAGATCCGTTACGTACCCGATGAGTTTATTTGCAAAGAAGGGAATAACGTCACCGACGCTTGCCTTGCCTATCTTTTGCCTCTCATTCGCGGTGAACGCAAGATCGCATACAAGGACGGCTTGCCCGTGCATTGTGTGATTGGTTGAAATTTTGTCATATAAAAAGACGGTTGTTTCAAAAACAACCGTCTTTTTATATGGTATTACTTTTCTTCGTCGTCCACCTTGTATTTGGCACTCGTTTCTTCCATGATACGCCAATAAGAAAAGATCATGTAGGCGAATCGCAAAAGCATGAGCGCGGTGAGCAACGTGCCGAGAAAATCAAGGGCGGGCAACACCACCTCACCGCCCGAAACGTGGTTTTTGTTGGCAGGGTAGGCGATGGGGAAGAGCGA
Organism: Clostridia bacterium; assembly: GCA_017501005.1. Taxonomy (GTDB): domain Bacteria; phylum Bacillota; class Clostridia; order Oscillospirales; family CAG-272; genus UBA1740. The sequence continues at coordinate 4,529 of JAFVXT010000135.1, read as the reverse complement.
GCAGAGCATGTTGACAAATTCAAGCAATGCACCGACAGCACCCGAGAGGCAAAAAATCGAAACGATGCGTTTAAGCGAACGGCGGTTTTTCTCCTCCTGGCGGCGAATAGGGGAATTTTCCACGTAAGAGCCTGTTTCCTCAACGGCCATATGGAGCAGAGGCTTCCAGAGCGCGCGCAAGAGTAATAGCTCGAAAAGGATCTTGACAGTGAACACGAGAAGCACGGCAATATACAGCTTTTCGGCGGTGGCGTCGTAGTAGATGTCGCGCCAATCGTAGGCACGGAAAAAGAGTGCGTGCGCAACGTCCGAGATCAGGGCGGGTACGAAGAGACAGAGTGCGTAACGGCAAGGCTTTTGCAGATTCTGGCTCGAAAGCGCGCCCGAGTGCTTGAAAAAGAAAAGGCAAAGAAGCGCGAAGAGAGGAGCAAGTGCGTCGGGGGCGAAATCAATGGCACTCAAGTGGATATCCGCTTGGCAAAAGGCAAGCAGAAGCACCGAAAGCCAACCGAGGCGAATGACCGACACCTTTCTTTCACGTGCGATCAGATCCTTCTTTGGCTGAATCAGCCGCTCAAGCGCCTCCGAAGCGTCAGAAAGAAAAGGCTTTAAGGCGCGCAAGGAGGTGAAAAAGAGATAGGCAAGAATGAGTGAGGGCAAAAAAGCGAAGAGCAGCGCAAAGGGGTAAAAGCCAACCAGGGACTTACCCGCGCTGTCATTGGAGAGCAGCAAAAGATCGGGCAGAAAGGGGAGGAATCCGCGCAAGAAGAGCACGATGGGGAAGAGGCGTGAAAAGGAGGATATCGTTGCAGAAAAGCCTTTTGAGAACAAGGAATATTCTTGGTCATAGCTCGAAAGTGCATGGCAAAGATGAAAGAAGGAGGGAATGACGAAAATGCAGTCCAAAATCAAAAAGGAAAGTGAAAAAGCGGGGAACAGCGCGGTCTGCGCGGGGTATTTGATGAACAAATAAAGGATCACGACCGTGGCAGGAATGCGCAAAAAGGTATAGAGCGCCGCTTTTTTCAGACTTTTCAGAGCTTGGAGCATATGGGGGGACGAGTGGCCGAGCGGCGCAAAGATGTAGAAGAGTAAGAGTATGCCCACAAGGTCGGGCAGAATATCGACGGCGCTGATATGGGGATTGGCGAAAAAGAGAGCGGCCGTCGGTAGTAAGGAGAGCCTTTTTTTCGTGTCTTTTTCGGTCATTTTGCTTTTCTTCCTTTGCTTTGGCCGTTTGCACGGCGACTTTCTTCTTTCTTTTGCTTTTCTTCGCGCTCGCGCTGCTTGCGCTCCACGGTCTTTTCGTCAATTTTGTCCGACACGCGATTGAGCGAATTGATGATGCCGAGCTTGGAAGGACGGCGCTCCATATTGACGTCCTCCTCGGGACAGATCCACATGTAAAAGGAAAAGATCAGCTTGGCCTGCAGGATCAGATAGACGAACCCAAAGAGAAGGAAGGGAAACATCATATAGTTTTGCACACGGTTGAGCGTCGGATTTTCAAAGGACAGATTGAGAAACGCCATCGGCACGTGGTAAAGAACGGCAAAGATCTGATTGCGGAAGACGCGGCTTTCAAGTGCGAAGGTGTCGGTTTCCTTGGCAAGCGTGCGGAGACCCCGCAGTAAAAGAAAGGTGAAAATCAGCAAGAAGACCTGGTTGAGAAGGTCTGCGTCCATGAGCAGCTCCCGGTCGCTTTCCACGAAGCCGAAGAGAGTAGAGGCGTTGAAGCCGAGGAAGGTCGCGCCGTAGAGCAACAGCTCAATGAGCCCCACGAAAAGCAAGGGCCATGCCGCATAATAAGCGGTTTTCAGGCGCGGCCCGTAATCCTTGAGCGTCATCATGCCTATCAGAATCAACGCATAGGCAATGAGGTCGGTATAGCCATGGGCGACCACGTTGACGGTCAGCACACTACCGACGAAAATATAACCAAACCCCATGCTCACACCTCGCTTTCGGGGCTTTTTTGATTAGTCTTGATCGTTTTGGTTGGCACCGCAGCACTTTTTGTATTTTTTGCCGCTGCCGCAGGGGCAGGGATCGTTTCTGCCAACGTTATCCTTTGCGTTTTTGACAACGGTTGCGGATTTTGCTTCTTTGGGTGCCTTGCCGCCCGCAAAGCCCTCGATCAGCGGCTTTGCCACCTGCACGCGCTCGACAGGCTTGGGTGTGGGCTGAACCGTCAGCACACCGCGCACGGTGCTTTCACGGATGTCTGCCACCATTTCGTCAAACATATCCGCGCCGACAATGCGGTATTCCACCAAGGGATTGCGCTGTGCATAAGCGTTCAGGCCGACCGTGCCCTTGAGATCGTCCATCATATCGATGTGATCCATCCATTTGGAGTCGACGTTTTTGAGAAGGATCACGCGCTCGACCTCACGGAAGGCTTCGGGAGTGAAGAGTGCCTCCTGCGCTTCGTAGCGTGCGTGCGCAAAGGCCTCGATCTCCTCGCGCACCTGTTCGCGCGAAAGGGAAGCGAGAGCGGCTTCATCGTAACGGAAGGAATCCTCGTTTGCAAGATAGCCCATGAAATGCGTGCGCAAGCCGTCCAGATTCCATTCCTCGGGCGTTTCTGCCGAAAGGAAGGATGCGAGCGCGTCCTCGATGCAATCGTCGATCATGCGCAGAATGGTGGCCTTGAGCTCTACACCGTCCAGAACCTCGCGGCGCTGATTGTAGATGATCTTGCGCTGCTGGTTCATGACGTCATCGTAGTTCAGAACGTGCTTGCGGTGCTCAAAGTTGTCTGCTTCAATGCGCTTCTGCGCATTTTCAATGAGATTTGAAAGCATACGTGCTTCAAGCGGCGTATCCTCATCACCCATGCGGGTGAGCATGGCAAACGCGCCGGGGTTGCCGAAAAGACGGATCAGATCGTCCTCAAAGGAGATGAAGAAGCGCGATTCGCCCGGGTCTCCCTGACGTCCGCTTCGGCCGCGGAGCTGGTTGTCAATGCGGCGGCTTTCATGCCGTTCCGTACCGAGGATATAAAGACCGCCTGCCGCCTTGACGCGTTCGGCCTCGGGGGCGATTTCTTCTTTGTATTTGTCGTTGAGCTCCTTGAAAAGCGCTCGTGCCGCAAGAACCTCTTGATCGTCGGTCTCGGCCGTTCCCGTGGAGAGTGCGATCAGCTCCTCCTCAATGCCGCGGCGGCGCATATCGCTCTTGGCCAGAAATTCCGAGTTGCCGCCCAGCATGATATCGGTACCGCGTCCTGCCATGTTCGTCGAGATGGTGACGGCACCCTCTTTACCTGCTTGCGCGACGATCTCTGCCTCGCGTTCATGGAATTTGGCGTTCAGAACCGTGTGGCGAATGCCTTCTCTTTGCAGTAAGCGTGAAAGCTCCTCGGATTTTTCAATCGAGATCGTACCGACGAGAACAGGCTGGCCCTTTTCATGACAAGCCTTGATCTGTGCCACGATGGCACGGTACTTGCCTGCGCGCGTGGTGTAAACAGCGTCGTTGTGGTCAACGCGGATCATCGGCTTGTTGGTGGGCACCTCCACAACGTCAAGGGCATAGATTTCGCGGAATTCCTCGGATTCCGAGAAGGCAGTACCCGTCATGCCCGAGAGCTTGGAGTACATGCGGAAATAATTCTGGAAGGTGATGGTGGCCAAGGTCTTTGATTCGCGCTGGATCTTGACCTTTTCCTTGGCTTCGATGGCCTGATGCAGGCCGTTATTGTAGCGGCGGCCGGGCATCAGACGGCCCGTGAAGGCATCAACGATGATGATCTCACCGTCCTTGACCACGTAATCGTCGTCAATGTGCATGATGCCGTGCGCACGAATGGCTTGATTGATGTGGTGATAAAGCGTGGCGTTCTGCGGATCCGAAAGGTTTTCGAGATTGAAGAATTTTTCGGCCTTGGCAATACCGTGGCGCGTCAGCATGACGTTTTTGGCCTTTTCATCAACGATACAGTCCTCGGAAACGTCGTCGTTATCCTTTTTCGCATCAAGCTCCTTGATGACAAAGCGGGAAAGCGAACGCGCAAAGCGGTCGCAGATCTCGTAAATATCGGTCGGCTTTTCGCCTTCGCCCGAAATGATGAGCGGTGTGCGCGCTTCGTCGATCAGAATGGAGTCCACCTCGTCAACGATGGCAAAGGCATGGCCTCTTTGCACCATACGCTCCTTGTAAATGACCATGTTGTCACGCAGATAGTCGAAGCCGAATTCGTTGTTCGTGCCGTAAGTAATGTCCGCCTGATAGGCAAGCCGTTTTTCAGATGCGGTTTGTCCGTGCACCACAAGGCCTGTCTTTAAGCCGAGGAAGGAATAAATACGTCCCATCTCGTCCGCACCCGTGCGAGCGAGATAATCGTTAACCGTGACGATGTGCACGCCGCGGCCCGACAGTGCGTTCAGATACGCGGGCATGGTGGCCACCAGGGTTTTACCTTCACCGGTTTTCATTTCGGCAATACGGCCCTGATGCAAAATAATACCGCCGATCAGCTGCACGCGGAAGGGACGCTTGCCAAGCACGCGGTCTGCCGTTTCGCG
>JAFVXT010000134.1 GCA_017501005.1 Clostridia bacterium | reverse complement strand
ATCGCCGTGATGTTCGAGCCTGTGCAGGGTGAGGGCGGTGTCAATCTGCTCTCGCAGGAATTTGTCACCGAGCTTGCCGCCTTCTGCGCTGAAAGGGAGCTGCTTCTCATTGCCGACGAGGTGCAGACGGGCAACGGCCGCACGGGCAAGCTCTATGCCTGCATGCACTACGGCATCACCCCCGATATCACCTCCACCGCCAAGGGTCTGGCGGGCGGTCTGCCGCTGGGCGCTACCATGATGAAGGAGGATGTTGCCGCCTGCTTTGCCTACGGCTTGCACGGCTCAACCTTCGGTGCCAACCCCGTTTGCTGCGCCGCTGCCTTGCACGTGCTTTCGGTCATGGACGAGGATTTTCTTCGCGGCGTCGAGGAACGCGCCGCGCTCATTCACCGCATGCTCGAAGGGCAAAAGGGCATCAAATCGCTTTCGGGGCTTGGGCTGATGATCGGCATTGAAACCGAGGGCGATGCGGGCGAGATCATTGCCGCCTGCCTTTCGCGCGGTGTGCTTTGCCTGAAGGCCAAGCACAAGGTACGCCTCCTGCCGCCGCTCAATATTCCGCTTGACACGCTTGAAAAGGCCATCACCGTTTTGCGCGAGGAGTGCGCCGCAAGAGCGAAATGAATATGGCTTCAAGCAAACGGCGGAGGACGACGATATCTTCCGCCGTGATGACCTTGAATTGGACTGATTAGATTGCATGATAAAGCCGAGCTTGGTTTGATAGCAAGCTCGGCTTTTTTTGCCTTCTAAACAATCAGTTGAGCACCCTTTCAAGCACCCCTGCGATCCGCTCGCTTGCATAGCCGTCGCCGAAGGGATTTTGGGCGTTTTGCATGCGCCTGCGCGCATCTTCGTCGGCAAGGAGCGCGCGAAACTGCCGATAGACCGTCTCCTCCTCCGTGCCGATCAGGCGAAGAGCACCCGTCGCCACCCCTTCCCCACGCTCGGTCTGCGCACGCAAAACGAGGGTAGGGCGGCCGAGCGCCGCCGCTTCCTCCTGCACGCCGCCCGAATCGGTCAGCACAAGGGTACACCGCGCAAGAAGATTGTGAAAATCAAGAACGCCGAGCGGCTCTGTCATGAAGAGATTCTCACACCCAAAAAAGGCCTCCCTTGCCGCTTTTCGCACAAGCGGATTCGGATGCACGGGATAAACGACGCACAGATCCTTCTCGCATTCACACACGCGCCGCACCGCACGGAAAATGCTTTGCATCGGTGCGCCGATGCTTTCGCGGCGATGCGCGGTGAGCATGACCAAGCGCTTGCCCGCGCTCCTTGCAAGCAGGTGATGGCTATAGTCCGCGCTGACCGTGCTTTTCAGCGCGTCAAGCACGGTATTGCCCGTGACGAAGACCGTCTCCTCACGCACCCCCTCTCGCAGAAGGTTCTCGCGCGCCCGCGCGGTCGGTGCAAAATGATAACGTGCAAGCAGTGCGATCGCGCGGCGGTTCCATTCCTCGGGAAAGGGACTTTGCAGATCGTTCGTGCGCAAGCCCGCCTCCACGTGCCCGACGGGAATTTGCAGATAAAAGGCGGCAAGGGCGGAGGCAAAGGCGGTGGCGGTATCGCCGTGCACGAGCAAAAGATTCGGCCTTTCGTGCGCAAGATAAGCACCGACCTCCGTGAGCAGGGCCGCCGTCAGGGAGACAAGGCTTTGCCCTTCGCGCATCACCGAAAGATCGGCGTCGGGCACAATTGAAAACGCGTGGAGGGCATCCTTTAAAAGCTCTTTATGCTGCCCCGTCACGCAAACGCGCACGCAAAAGCGCGCTCTTTTTCGGAGCGTGCGCACAAGCGGTGCCATCTTGATGGCCTCGGGGCGCGTGCCGAGCACACAAACGATTTTCTCCACTTTTTGCTCTCCTCTCCTTTTTTGAAAGTATTTGCAATAAAAGAAGGTTTATCCGCGCGATTTCTATGCACATTTTTTGCGCAAATCCTGTAAAAATATCTTGAAAAAGCATTTCTTTTATGATATAATTAATATGTATGCTTGTGTCGCGCGAAGCCATGCGCTTCGGACACGCGCACGAAAAGCGGAAATTTTTCCCTATCGTTTCTCTCAAACAAAACGTCAATCGTCGGAAAGGAAGAACCATGAACGAGCTTTTGAACCTATTCAACCCGATTCTGGAATTCGGGAAGGACGGCAACTGGAAAATGCTGATCATGTGGCTGATCGGCGGTATTCTGATCTATCTTGCCATCAAAAAGGAAATGGAGCCCACGCTCCTGTTGCCGATCGGCTTCGGCGCGATTCTGATGAATTTTCCCGGCTCGGGCATTGCCGAACCGCTTCATACCTTATATAATGCGGGTATTGCAAACGAGCTCTTCCCGCTGATCCTCTTTATCGGTATCGGTGCCATGATCGATTTCGGTCCGCTTCTCAATAATCCGAAGCTGATGATCTTCGGTGCGGCGGCGCAGTTCGGTATCTTCTTCACGCTCTGCACGGCCGCCATGTTCTTTGCCCCCGAGGTAGCGGCCTCGATCTCCATCATCGGTGCGGCAGACGGCCCGACCTCCATCGTTGTGGCAAACACGTTGCTCGGCGGCGGTCCGAACTCGGGTTATATCGGCGCGATCGCGGTAGCGGCTTATTCCTATATGGCGTTGGTGCCGATCATTCAGCCCCCCGTCATCAAGCTCCTGACCACCGAAAACGAGCGCAAGATCCGCATGAAGTACGAGCAAAAGAGCGTTTCCAAGAGAACGCGTATTCTCTTCCCCATCATCATTTCGATCGTCACCTGCATCTTCGTGCCCGCGGCGGCATCGCTGATCGGCTTTTTGATGTTCGGTAACCTGATCCGTGAGTGCGGCGTGCTGGATTCGCTTTCCGAAACCGCGCAGAAGGTGCTTGCCAACCTCATCACCATCTTCCTCGGCATCACCATCGCCTTCCAGATGAGTGCCGATAAGTTCCTCAACACCTCGACTCTTCTGATTCTCGGCCTCGGCCTGATCGCCTTTATCATCGATACGGCAGGCGGCGTCCTCTTTGCGAAGCTCTTCAACGTAGTCCTTCGCGTCTTTAAGAAGGATCCCGTCAACCCGATGATCGGTGCGGCAGGTATTTCCGCATTCCCGATGTCGGGCAGAATCGTTCATAAGATGGGCCTTGAAGCAGACAATCAGAACTTCCTTCTGATGCACGCGATCGGCGTCAACGTTTCGGGACAGATCGCCTCTGTCATCGCAGGCTCGCTCGTGCTCGGTTTCTTTATGTAACAGAAAAGAGGTAAGAATATGTTTGAACCGATGAATTTTATTTACAACTTAAAATATATGGGTGTGGGCATGCTCGGTGTATTCATCATCATCGGCATCATCATGGCCGCCACCTACGCCATGGGCAAAATCAAAACAGATAAAACTGATAAAGACGACGGAGATCAGTGAGAGTCTTCTCGAGAACACAGGACAGCCGCAGAGGCGAACCTTCTCCGTCAAAGAAGATTCTCTCGCGGCTGTTTTTCTTTCATGAAGTTTAGTTTTTTGAAACAATAGATGCGTATACGTCTTGAAAGGAGTTTTTTATGCCATCAGGAAATGAAATCTTACAGATCCTGGAAAGCCTTGTGTGGCTTTTTGCAGGTGTCGGCGTCTTCATCGTCGGTATGAATTTTATGAGCGACTCGCTCGAAAAGACCGCGGGCGGCGGTATGAAAAAGATGCTTGAAAAAATCAGCTCCAACCGCTTTGCGGGTGTCGGTATCGGTGCGGGTGTCACAGGTATCATTCAAAGCTCGGCCGCCACAACGGTCATGGTCATCGGTCTTGTCAATGCAGGCGTGATGACCTTGATGCAGGCCACCCCGATCATCATGGGCGCGAACATCGGTACGACCGTCACAGGCTTACTCGTCGCATTGAAGAACGATTATTTCAACATGCTCATGTATCTGCTCGCCTTTGCGGGCGTTATGATGGGCTTTGCCACAAAGGAAAAGGTGAAAATCGCGGGCGCGCTTTGCTCGGGACTTGGCTTGGTCTTTGTCGGCTTGAACATCATGAGCAGCGAATCTGCCTTCGGCAATCCGCTGATCGAGGAGCTGTTTACGAACATCTTTGCGGCCATTGATTTTCCGCTTCTCCTCATTTTGGTGGGTGTGATCCTCACGGCACTCATTCAAAGCTCGTCTGCCACCACGGGTATCGTCATCACCATGGTCGGTACGGGCGTGCTTGAGCTTGATATCGCACTTTTCATCATTCTCGGTGCGAACATCGGTACATGTGTGACCGCCATGCTCGCGTCGATCGGCGCAAACGTCAATTCCAAGCGTGTGGCCTTGATCCATCTGACCTTCAACGTCATCGGCACGGTCTTCTTCACCGCGCTGATCTGGCTCTTCCGGGACGAGGCTGTCCGTCTGCTTGTTTCCATCTTCCCCGGCAGCGATCCGATGTCTCTGCAAATGCGCGTCTCGGTCTTCCACGTCATCTTCAACGTCACAACAACGCTTGTTCTCCTGCCCTTTGTCAAGCAGCTGGTCAAGTATTCCTGCCTTGTCATCAAGGAGAAAAAGTCCGACGAGGAAGCGCTCACGCTCAAATATGTGGACGATCGCCTGCTGACCACGCCCCCCGTTGCCTTGATGCAGGTCAAAAAGGAAATGGACTACATGCTCGGCCTTGTGGAGGAAAGCATACTGCTCTCCTTTGACGCCATGGAAACAGGCTCGCTTGTCAACGGTGAAAAAATCAGAGCAAACGAAGTTGTCGTGGACTTTACGAACGGCGCTCTGACAAAGTTTTTGATCAAGCTTTCGTCCTCTGGCGCTTCGCAAAGCGACGAGCGCGTGATCGGCTCGTATTTCCACGTGCTAAACGACCTTGAGCGTATCGGCGACCATGCCGAAAACTTCTACGAGATCGGCGAAGCCATGCAGAAAAAAGGCATCAGCTTCTCCGAGCACGCACAAAGCGATATCAAAAGAATGCACGAAAAGGTTCTCACTATGCTTGAGATCTCCAAGGATGCCTTTGAAAATCTCAGAAGGGACAAGCTCCCCGAGCTTCTCGTTTTAGAGGAGGACGTTGATGCCATGAAGAAGGAGCTGACCGCCAACCACTTCTCTCGTCTGGCAGAGGGCAACTGCAGCTTGGACGTCAGCCCCTACTATTCCTCCGCCGTTGCGGGCCTTGAACGCGTGGCCGACCACTTGATCAACGTCGGCTACAGTATCGTCAGCCCGATCGGTTCGGAAAAGGACGCTTGAATCAAAGATAGAAGGGATCGTGTCTTTTTTCAATATCAGGTCATAGAGCAGCTGTGCTTTTCCGTTGCACAAGCGACAGCAAATCAACAAATTCGTCAAGTTTTTCTTTTTGTTTGTTGACAAGCCGTTTTTCCTATGATATAATAAATAAGAAATCGAATATGATCATTTTACATTGAAGGAGCATCTGAAAAATGAAACATCTCTCAAAAGCATTGGTTTTCGTCATGCTGGCCTCGGTTCTGCTGTTTGCCTTCAGCGCATGCTCGGATTCCAAAAAAGAACCCACCTCCGATTTTCCCAACACGCAAAGCGGCTTCAAATTCGAATTGAGCGAAGCGGTTCTGGATATTTCCCAGACCTTCAAGCTCAAGGAGGAGAAAAACGGCTATATTCCCGGTGCAGAGGTCAATATCACGATCAATGGCAATTCCGAGCTTTCCTACTATGAAGGCTCCGTCACCTTTACATGGAACTATGATATCCTGAACGAGGAAGGCTCCTTCGAGCAGGAATCCTACGAGACGACCGTGGAGCTTGACGCCGTGGGCAGCGGCTCTCTCAAGGAAAAGGTTGAATTCGAGCACAGAAGCGTGAAAAACGTTCAGCTTTCGCTCGAATTTGAGGGTTATGCCATTAAAAAGTAATTTTCATAAGAGGCTGGCTCATTTAGCGCAGACCAAAAACGCAAAAGAATAGGTAAAAAACAAGACCGCTTTTCTATCAAAAAATGGTAGTAAAAGCGGTCTTTTAAGGTAGAAATTCTAACGAATTTCAATGATTT
>JAFVXT010000133.1 GCA_017501005.1 Clostridia bacterium | reverse complement strand
TATGCTTATTCTCGGTATCGAGAATCCCGAAGGCGAGATCAAGTATATCTCGGCTGCGTTCCCCTCTGCTTGCGGTAAGACCAACCTCGCTATGCTGATTCCGCCCGAATACTATAAGAAGAAGGGCTACAAGGTCTGGTGCGTCGGTGACGATATCGCTTGGCTCCGCATCGGTAAAGACGGCCGTCTCTGGGCTGTCAACCCCGAAAACGGCTTCTTCGGCGTTGCTCCCGGTACGAACGAGCATTCGAACTACAATGCTCTTGCAACCACTCGCCGCGACACCATCTTCACGAACGTTGTGCATGACCTTGATAACAATACCGTTTGGTGGGAAGGTCTGGATAACAATCCTCCCGCAAACGCCATTGACTGGAAGGGCAATCCTTGGGATTACAAGAAGTACGACAAGAAGGATAAGTCCACCTGCGGTGCGCATCCGAACTCCCGCTTCACCGCAAAGGCGATCAACTGCCCCTGCATCTCGGATCACTTTAACGATCCCGCAGGTGTGCCGATCACCGCGATCGTCTTCGGCGGCCGCCGTGCAAAGACCGCTCCTCTGGTTTACCAGTCGAGAAACTGGCAGCACGGTACCTTCGTCGGCTCGATCATGGCTTCCGAGACCACGGCCGCTGCTGCAGGTGCAGTCGGTGTTGTCCGCCGTGACCCGATGGCTATGCGTCCCTTCGTCGGCTACGATATGGGCGACTACTGGGCTCACTGGCTGAACATCGGTAAGAAGATCCCGAACCCGCCGATGATCTTTAACGTCAACTGGTTCCGCACCGACGATGAAGGCCACTTCATCTGGCCCGGCTTCGGCGACAATATGCGCGTTCTTATGTGGATCCTCGCCCGTTGCGAGGGTAAGGTTGATGCGAAGGAAACCGCCATCGGTTACGTTCCTTACGTCAAGGATCTTGACCTGAACGGCCTTGATATCGCAGAAGACGTTGTGGAAGACCTTCTGAACGTTGATAAGGATCTTTGGAAGGAAGATGCCGCAGGCATCCGCGAATTCTATCAGATGGTTGGCGACCGTGTGCCCGCCGAGCTCTATGATGAGCTGGCTGCACTCGAAGCACGTCTCGATAAATAAGTTTAAAATGCGGTTCTCTCGTTGAGTGAGCCAAAAAGAGAACGGCCTTGCATGCACGATAGAGTGCATGCAAGGCCGTCGACCTTTCGGAGAAGAAAAACGGACACCGTGCGGTGTCCGTTTTTCTTGATTTACTCTTGTTCGGTTTCTTTTTGAAGGAATTTCACGATATCGTCAACCGTGACGAAGGTACGTGCCGTTTCGTCTTCGATTTCGATGTTGAATTCTTCTTCAAAGCTGACAACCAACTCGTAAACGTCGAGCGAGTTGATACCGAGATCCTTTTCGAGCTCCGCTTCGGGGGTAATTGCCGATTCATCAACGTTCAGCGTGTCAAGTAAGATCTTTTTGACTCTTTCAAACATGGTATATCTCCTTTTAGCGTTTTTATTTAATCAAGAAGCGTTTGATCTTGCGTGAGGTGTTCTTTTCGAATTCTTCCATGCGGATCTCAAGATCGCCGATGCGCTTATAAAGGGGCAAATGCTTGTTGGTTTCGTGGATCTTTTCTTTGAAATAAGCATGGAGTGCATCTGCATCCATATCCTTGACCGCATCGTGCTGCATATCGGGGACGATGATGGCGGTGATGGCAGTCGTTCCGCCTTCGGGGGTACGGCCGACAACCACGTTTTCAAGAACGCCGGGGATCTTTCTGACGTATTCCTCGATCTCCTCGGGGAAGATGTTTTTGCCGTTGCTCAAAAGAATGATATTCTTTTTACGGCCCGTGATGAAAATGTAGCCGTCTTCATCCATATAACCGATATCGCCCGTGCGGAAATAGCCGTCGTCGGTAAAGACTTCCTTCGTGATTTCTTCGTTTTTATAGTAGCCGAGCATCACGTTCGGGCCCTTGACGAGAATCTCACCGGTTTCTTCGCCCTCGGTTTTATCGATTTTGACCGTCACACCGGGTACGGGCAAGCCGACAGAGCCGAGCTTTGTTTGTCCTGCGCGGTTTACGGCAACGAGGGGAGAGCATTCGGTGATGCCGTAGCCTTCAAGAACCGTGATGCCGAAGTGATAGAAATCAAGAATGATATCGGGGCTGATCGGTGCACCGCCGCAAACGATGCTTTCAAGCTCACCGCCGAATGCGGCCGTGACCTGACCGAAGAGCTTTTTGCGCACGTCAATACCGACGGCAAGCAATGCGGCATTCAATTTCATCGCGAAGCGCACCTTTTTTTCCATGCCGCGGCGGCGGATCTCTTCCCAGATCTTTCTGTGCATGGTTTCAAGGAAGAGCGGCACGAGCACAAGGCCTGTCGGCTTGAACGCGGCGAAGTTTTTCAGTGTGTGCTTCAAGCTGTCGTTGACAAGCTGCGAAGCACCGAGCGTGATGATGCCGAGCTGCTCGCAGGTCATATCGTAGGTGTGGTGAATGGGGAGCACCGAAACGAATCTGTTATCGTCGTTATAATGCGCCATGGTGGCAACAGAGGCGTTGGCGGCCGAAATCAGATTGCGGTGGGAGAGCATAACGCCCTTGCTTGTGCTCGTGGTGCCCGACGTGAAGATGATGGCAGCGAGCTTGTCAAGATCGAGCTCCTTTTCGGTAAAGGAGGTATCGCCTGCGTCCATGATCTCACGGCCCTTGGCAAGTACGTCCTCAAAAGCGACGAAACGGTCATCCTTCAGTGTATCTTCAGCAGGGAACATGGGAATAAAAGCGCGGATTTTCGAGAGTTTTTCACTTTCACGTGCGAAAAGCTCGTTGAATTTGTCCGAATAGACCACAGCTTCGGCCTCGGAAAACTCGAGGAAATTGATGATCTGCTCTTCGCTGATCTCGCGGTCAAGAGGAATGATGACACCGTTTCCGCCAACCGTGGCAAGATAGGTCATCGTGTAATAGGGGTGCGTTTCGCCGATCACGGCGATGTGCGTGCCCTCCAAGCCCATCGCTTTGAAAGCAGTGCCGAGCCTATTGATGCCTTGATAGAATTCGGAATAGGTACAGGTATATTCCTGCTTGTTTTTTTTATAAACGTAAAGAGCCTTATCGGGATGATTTTCCGCAGACACGCGCACAAGGTCGCGCAGATCCTTTCTCGGTTCTTTAGGATAGGTGTTCAAGCGGTTTTTCAGACGCATGAAGTCTCTCCTTTTCCTTTTTCGTTTTTGCATACGCGTTCAAAAGTATTCATAAATAAAATATTGATGCAAACATAAGTATTATACATGATTTTTCTTCTTTTGTCAAGTCTTTCACAAAAAATAAAAGTTTAGCATAAACCTTTCATCGGTTTTTTAAAAACCCTTAAACTGAAAGGCTAAAAATTTTACCAAAGTCCTTGACAATGAAAGGTGAGAGGTGTATAATACTAAAGATAAATATAAACTAGAAAAAGCATGAGATTTGATCAAGAAAGGAAACCTTATGAAGCATCTTCTGAAGCTGCAGGATTGGAGCGAGCAGGACATTTTTGAAGTTCTGAATCTCGCTGATCAGTTGAAGTACGAAAAGAAAAACGGAATCCCCCATCCACTCCTGAAAGGGAAGACCTTGGGTATGATTTTTGAAAAATCCTCAACGCGTACACGTGTTTCGTTTGAGGTGGGCATGTACGATCTTGGCGGACAGGCGCTTTTCCTCAGCTCGCGCGATCTGCAGATCGGACGCGGTGAGCCCGTGGAGGATACCGCACGCGTGCTTTCGCGTTATCTTGACGGCATTATGATTCGTACTTATGCGCAAGAGGAAGTGGAAATGCTTGCATCATACGGCTTGATCCCGATCATCAACGGTCTGACAGACTATTGCCATCCTTGCCAGGTTCTGGCCGATCTGATGACCATTCGTGAGCATCGCGGCACCCTGCAGGGGCAGAAGCTGACCTTCATCGGCGATGGCAACAACATGGCAAATTCCCTGATCGTCGGCGGTATCAAAACCGGTATGACGGTGGCCGTTGCCTGCCCGAAGGATTATCAGCCCGATCCTGCGATCATGGAATGGGCAAAAGCAAACGGCAACTTCATTTGCACCGACGACGTATTGGAGGCCGCACGCGATGCAGACGTTCTTTATACAGACGTCTGGGCATCGATGGGTCAGGAGGAGGAAGCGGCTATGCGCCGTGAGATTTTCCGCAGCTTCCAGATCAATGATGCGACCATGGCGGTGGCGAAGCCCGATGCAATGGTTTTGCACTGCCTGCCCGCACACAGAGAGGAAGAGATCACGGCAAAGGTCTTCGAAGAGCACGCAAATGAAATTTTCGACGAAGCCGAAAACCGTCTTCATGCACAGAAGGCCGTCATGGTTTACTGCATGAAGGACTGACATACACAAAAGAGAGGATGTAAAAATATGAAAAAAGCATATCTTCTTCTTGAAAACGGCAAACGCTTTGAAGGCGTTGCCATCGGTGCAACCGAGGGCGCGATCGGAGAGCTTGTGTTCACCACAGGCGTTTGCGGTTATATTGAAACGCTGACCGATCCCGCTTATTACGGCCAGATCGTCATGCAGACCTTCCCCTTGATTGGCAACTACGGAATGATTCCGTCTGACGTTCAAGGTAAGTGTGCATTGGCCGGCTACGTTGTCCGTGATATTTGCGACGAGCCCTCGAACTTCCGCGCAGAAACGCCTCTTGAAGAGTTTTTGCGTGCAAATGGGATCCCCGGCATTGCAGGCATCGATACCCGTGCGCTGACGCAGATTATCCGTGAAGAGGGCGTGATGCGCGCCAAGATCTGTTACGATGAAAAAGAAACGGCTGACTCCTTGAAGGCATTCAAGATCGAAGATGCCGTGCAAGCAGTCACCACCGATCATATCTACAAGGTCGGTGAGGAAAATGCCGCATACAAGGTCACGCTCGTTGACTACGGAACGCAGAAATACGTCATTGACGCTTTGACCGAGCGCGGCTGCGCCGTGACGGTGGTTCCTGCCAATACGAGTGCCGATGAGATCATGGGCACGAAGCCTGACGGCATCCTGCTTTCGAACGGCCCCGGCAATCCTGCGGATTGTGCGCAGTACGTTGCCGAGATCGGCCGTCTTTTCGGACAAGTCCCCATGCTTGGCATCGGCCTTGGCCATCAGCTGATGGCACTTGCGCGCGGCGGACGCACGGTTGCCTTAAAATACGGTCACCGCGGAAGCAATCAGCCTGTGCGTGATCTGACGGGCACGCGTACTTATATGAGCGAGCAGAATCACGGCTATGCAGTGGTGGCCGAAAGTGTTCTTGACGGCCGTGAGCGGCTGAAGAATTTGAACGACGGCACGTGCGAGGGCATTGATTATCCGAAAGCAAAGGCATTTTCCGTGCAGGTCTATCCGACCTATGCGCGCACTGCCAATAATACCTCGTTCGTATTTGACAGATTCGTAAAGATGGTAAAGGAGAAGGGTTATGCCGATTGACAGCAATATCAAAAAAGTTCTCGTGATCGGTTCGGGACCGATCGTCATCGGTCAGGCGGCTGAATTCGACTATGCGGGCACGCAGGCTTGCCGCGTTTTAAAGGACGCAGGTCTTGACGTTGTCCTGGTCAACTCCAACCCTGCCACCATCATGACCGACAAGGCGTTGGCTGATGAGATCTATCTTGAGCCCTTGACGCTTGAAAGTGTGCAGAGAATCATTGAAAAAGAAAAGCCTGACAGCTTACTTGCGACGCTCGGCGGTCAGACCGGTTTGACGCTTTCCATGCAGCTGGCGCGGAGCGGCTTTTTAAAGGAGCATAACGTGCGCTTGCTCGGTACGGACGAAAACGCCATTCTTTTGGCCGAGGACCGCGAGCTTTTCAAAAAGACACTTGATGAGATCGGTGAGCCGAGCATTCCCTCGGATATCGCAGAGGATCTCGAAACCGCGCTTGCCATTGCCGACAGAATCGGCTATCCCGTCATCGTGCGCCCTGCCTTTACGCTCGGCGGTACGGGTGGCGGCGTGGCCAACACAAGAGAAGAGCTGAAGGTCGTGGCCGCAACAGGTCTTGATGCTTCGCCGATCACGCAGATTCTGGTTGAGCGTTATATCTACGGCTGGAAGGAAATCGAATTTGAAACCATGCGCGATGCGGCAGGAAACGTCATTGCCGTTTGTAGCATGGAAAACGTTGACCCAGTGGGCATTCATACGGGCGATAGCGTAGTCGTTGCGCCTGCACTCACGCTTTCCACCAAGGAATTTGGCATGCTCCGTGATGCTGCCTTCAATATCGTTTCGGCACTGGGCATCGTCGGCGGCTGTAACTGTCAGTTCGCTTTGAATCCCGATAGCTTTGAATATGCCGTCATCGAGGTCAACCCGCGCGTGTCGCGTTCCTCCGCTCTTGCAAGTAAAGCAACAGGCTATCCGATCGCCAAGATCACAACCAAGATCGCCCTTGGCTATACGCTCGATGAGATCAGAAACGATATCACGGGTGTCACCTCCGCTTGCTTTGAGCCGACTGTTGACTACGTTGTTGTCAAATTCCCCAAGTGGCCCTTCGATAAATTCGTTGGCTCTAACCGCACGCTCGGCACGCAGATGAAGGCAACGGGCGAGGTCATGGCCATCGCGCCTTCCTTTGAAATGGCATTGATGAAGGCCGTGCGCGGTGCGGAAATCTCGGCTGATACCTTGAATCTTCCCGCGCTTTCGGACGAGCCGATCGAGGAACGCTTGAAGAAGAACGACGACCGCCGCTTGTTCACGGTGTTTGAAGCACTCAAAAAGGGTGTGTCGATCGAAACCATTCACAAAATCACGCGCATTGACCGTTGGTTCTTGCGCAAGATGAAGAATCTTGCCGAGTTCGAGCTTTCCTTGACGCCTGACATGAGCGAGGACACCTATCTTCGCGGTAAAAAGCTCGGTTATCCCGATGCCGCATTGAAGCGTCTGGCGCGCACCGATAAGCTGCCCACGCACGCAGTTGCCTCTTATAAGAAGGTTGATACCTGTGCGGCAGAATTCGATGCAAAAACGCCTTATTTCTATTCGGATTACGGAACGGCAGACGAAGCCGCCGCTTGCAAGCCCGAGGGCGGACGCACCGTGGTTGTTCTCGGCTCGGGCCCGATCCGTATCGGTCAGGGTATCGAGTTTGACTATTCGTCGGTCCATTGCGTACGCACACTCAAATCGATGGGCTATGACGTTGTTATCATTAATAACAACCCCGAAACCGTATCCACCGACTATGATATTTCGGATAGACTCTATTTTGAACCCTTGACGCCCGAAGACGTCATGAACGTCATTCGCATCGAGCAGCCGATCGGCGTCGTTGTGGCGTTCGGCGGCCAGACCGCCATCAAGCTGACCAAAACGCTTGATGATCAGGGTATTCGCATTCTCGGTACATCCTGGGAAGGTATTGATATTGCCGAGGACAGAGAACGGTTTGATGCGCTTCTTGAAAAATTCGGCTTCCGCCGTCCGCGCGGTATGGGTGTGCAGAGCCTTGACGATGCGCTCCGTGCAGCAGAAACGCTCGGTTATCCCGTGCTTTTGCGTCCTTCCTACGTCATTGGCGGTCAGAATATGATGATCGCTCATACGGCGCATGAAGTGGAAATCTACATGAAGCGTATTCTGGCAGGCGGCATTGATAACCCTGTGCTTGTTGATAAGTACATGATGGGTCCCGAGCTTGAGGTTGACGTCATTTCGGACGGCGTGGACGTTTTGATCCCCGGTGTCATGCAGCATATCGAACGTGCGGGTGTCCACTCGGGCGACTCGATTGCCGTTTATCCGCCTTACAATATCGGCGACGCCATGCTGCAGACGGTGGTTGACTGCTCCACTAAGCTCGCACTTGCACTCGGTACGCAGGGGCTTGTCAATATCCAGTACCTGATCTATGAAAACGAGCTTTATATCCTCGAGGTGAACCCCCGTGCGTCCAGAACCATTCCTTACATCAGTAAGGTCACGGGTGTGCCGATGGTCGACCTCGCTTCCCGTGTCATGCTTGGCGAAAAGCTTGCCGATCTCGGTTACGGCACAGGTCTTTACAGAACACCGCCTTACTATGCGGTCAAGGTTCCCGTATTCTCCTTTGAAAAGCTGACCGATGCAAACTCCTACCTCGGCCCCGAAATGAAGTCGACGGGTGAGGTTCTCGGTGTCACTCGTACCATCAATGAAGCGCTCTTCAAGGGCATCACAGCCGCCGGCATGAAGGTGAAGAGTCCGAGAAATCATCCCGGTATCGGCGTTCTCTTCAGCATCGAAAACAGAGACCAGATCGAAATGGTTTCGCTTGCCAAGAAGCTTGATGACCTCGGCTTTGCCATGTATGCCACCCGCGATACGGCAGAGGCCGTCAGAAATCTCGGTATTTCGGTCACTGAGGTCCGTGATATCAATGATGAAGAAATGCTCCGCTTGATGGAAGAGGGCAAGCTCGCGTTGATCGTCTATACAAATGCACTGTTTGATTCGACCAAAGAGGATTATATCGCACTGCATCGCCGTGCGGTTCTCCATTCGATTCCTTGCCTGACCTCGCTCGATACGGCAAACGCGCTTGCCGATACCATGGCCAGCGGCTATACCGAAAGCAATACCGAGCTTGTCAATATCAACAACATGCGCGAAAACCGCGTTTCCTTGCCCTTCGTGAAGATGCAGGGCTCGGGTAACGACTATATCTATATCGACGAGCGCTTGCATCCCATCGAATGCCCCGAATCGCTTGCGGTCAGCCTGTGCGACCGTCACTACGGCATCGGCGGCGAGGGATTGACCTTGATCGGTGAATCTCCGCTCGGTGCAGACGTGAAAATGACGCTTTACAATCAGGACGGAAGCCGCGGCAGAATGGGCGGTAACAGCATCCGTTGCGTTGCCAAGTACGCGTACGACCGCGGAATCTGCAAGAAAGAGAAGATGACCGTGGAAACCGATGACGGTATCCGCAATCTTTCGCTTTATCTGCGTGATGGCAAGGTTTCTTCTGTTGCCGTTGACATCGGTATGCCGAACTTCTCGGTCAGCGCCATCCCGATGGTTGCCGATCAGGATCGCTTCATCAACGAAGTGATCACCGTGGACGGCACCGAATACCGTGCAACCTGCCTTTCGATGGGCAACCCGCATTGCGTCATCTTCTGTCCTCGCGTTGATGCGATCGACGTACCGCGCGTTGGCAGTGCCTTTGAAAATTCTCCCATTTTCCCCAACCGTGTGAACACCGAGTTTGTGCGCGTGGTCAATCCCGTGACGCTGAAAATGCGTGTCTGGGAGCGCGGTAACGGCGAAACCTGGGCCTGCGGCACAGGCGCTTGCGCGGCTGTTGTGGCGGCTGTTGAAAACGGCTACTGCAAGAAGAATACCGATATCACAGTCAAAGTCCGCGGCGGCGACCTGATCGTTCGCTATACCGACGAGGGCGTGACCTTGACGGGTGATGCAACCAAGGTCTATGAGGGCATGGTTGAGTATTGATTTCTTATAAACGCAAAGATCCCACCCTTGACTGTTTAAAAAACGGTCACGGGTGGTTTCTTTATTGAAAAGCTATCAAGAAAATTCCTCTTTTTTGTCAAAAAGGGTGTACAAATTATTTCTTCTATGTTATAATATATCTGTATAGTTATGTCTAAATGGAGTTGACAATGAAAAACAACCGAGCTTATGAAAAAAACAGAAGAGAAGAGCGCGCACCGAGAGAAGAGCAGGTGAACGAGCAGCTCGTTGCGGGGCGCAACGCTGTTCGTGAGCTTTTGGCAAGCGGCCGCGACGTTGATAAGATCTTTACGGCACGCGGCGAGCGTGAAGGCTCGATCACCGCGCTTGTCTCCGAGGCGATTGCGCGGAAAATTCCCGTTGTGGAGGTTGACCGCAGAAAGCTGGATACTATGTGTACGCACCGTCACCACCAGGGAATCGTTGCATTCGCGGCGGCGCGTGATTATGCCACGGTTGACGATATGCTCGCACTCGCGGAATCGAAAGGTGAAAAGCCTTTTATCGTCATTGCAGACGGCATTGAGGATCCGCACAATCTGGGTGCAATCATCCGATCTGCCGAATGTGCGGGCGCGCACGGCTTGATCATTCCCAAGCGTCGAGCCGTGGGCTTAACTGACGTTGTGGCTAAGGCATCGGCAGGGGCTATTGAGCATCTTCTGATTGCCAAAGAGGTCAATCTTTCGGATACCATTCGCGATCTGCAGAAGAAGGGCGTGTGGGTTTATGCCGCCGATATGGACGGCACCAACTATTGCGATACCGATTTTTCTTCGGGAGTTGCTCTCGTGCTTGGTAATGAGGGAAGCGGCATTTCACGTTTGGTTTTGGAAAATTGCGATTTCACCGTGTCCATTCCCATGTTTGGACAGATCAATTCCATGAACGTTTCGGCGGCAGGCGCGGTCCTTCTTTGTGAGATTGCCCGTCAGCGCCACTTTGGTCGATAAGACTTTTTGATGTTATAGAGATTGAGATAGAAAAGGAGGCTTTCAAATGCAGGACTCGAATCAGGAAATGAATTCGCAGGAAATCGAGCAGCTTTTGGCACGTTTGCGCGAAAGCATCGATATCTATGAAAGAAAGCCCGAAGAACAAGCAGAAGAACCAGAGCAAGAAGAAGCACTCGAAGAGGAAGAACCTATTGAAGAGGTTGAAACCGTCGACGAGGAAGAGGCTGTCGACGAGGAAGAATCTGTCGACGAGGAAGAACCTGTCGACGAGGAAGAACCTGTCGAAGAGGAAGATCCTGTCGAAGAGGAAGATCCTGTCGACGAGGAAGAAACCGTCGAAGAGGAAGACCCTGTCGACGAGGAAGAGCCTGTCGACGAAGAAGAGCCTATCGAAGAGGAAGATCCTGTCGACGAAGAAGAGCCTATCGACGAGGAAGAAATCGTCGAAGAGGAAGATCCTGTCGACGAAGAAGAGCCTATCGAAGAGGAAGAGCCTGTCGACGAGGAAGAGCCTGTCGACGAAGAAGAGCCTATCGAAGAGGAAGAGCCTATCGAAGAGGAAGAACCTGTCGACGAGGAAGAGCCTATCGAAGAGGAAGAATCTATCGACGAGGAAGAGCCTATCGAAGAGGAAGACTCCGCCGTTGAAGAAGCTATCGACGAGGCTGAAAAAGAAGCTCTTTTATTAAACGATATTGAGCAGCTGATCAGCTCTCTCAACATTGAAGAGCCTGCGGTTCATTCCGAGCCTGAAGAACAGCCCGAGCCTTCTCCCGACAAGGAAGAAGAGGAATTTTTCGAAGATGAAAATCAAGTAAAGTTCTTTGAGGACGAAGCGGGTACGGAGTTTTTTGAAGAATTCGCGGTGGCTTTAAATGAAGACGCCGAAGAGGCGGCAGAAGGTCTCTTCGAAGAGGCGGCCATCGGCGGCTATGAAGCTCTTACAGAAGAAGCCGCCGAGGAAGCAATAGAAGAAAACACGGAATTAGAAGAAAATCAGACCGAGGACCTCACAGACGAGGTCGAATCGGTCGATGACATTGAAGCCGAAAACGAAGCCGATGCGGAATTTGAAGCCGAAGGCGAAAATCAAGAAGAGGCTGATGCTGAAGCCGAAGACGAGCCGGACGACGCATCGGACGGACAAGAAGACTTGCAGGATGAAAATTTGGGCGGTGATACCGTTCCTTTTTCACCGATCAAGCGTATTGACTTTCCGCTTCCGAGCACCGAAAAATTGACAAACGAAAACGGCTTGAGCTGTACTTCCAACGGTGCAGAGGAGGAAGCATCCGAGCAAAAGGATTATAGCGAATATCACATTTCCACGCCGTCCGAGCCCGCGAAGAGCAATCAGCAAATCGAGGAATTTACGTCCAAAGAGCAAGTCGAGCAGATCGAGCGCAATTACTGTACCGAGAAAAGGCTTCTTCTCATTCAATTGATTGCCGTGGGCACCTTGACCTTTGCGCTCGCGCTTGTGCAAAGCCTTCTTTTCTTTGGCGTGCCGATCGAAGAGATGCTTGGCATTGAAAAGTATGCCTTTGTTCTGCCCTTGATTTCGTTGCAGTTTCTGTTCGTCTGTGTTCTGTTGACCTACCGTCAAATACTGATAGGCATTCGCGCATTTTCGGAACGCAGAATGATTCCCGAAACTTATTACATCACAGCGCAAATTTGGTTGATTCTTTACGGTATCCTTTCCTGCGTGCAATGTGAATCCTTGCGCGATGCCTTGACGTTCGCACCGCTTTTGACTGTTCTTGGTTGTGCGCTCTCCTTCTTCGTGTTGCTTTCGGATTATTTGTGTGTGTGCGGAGAGCATGCAACCTTCCGTGCCATTTCGAAGCCCGGTGATAAATTGGCGGCCGAGATCTCACGCATTTCTTCGCGTCCCGAAGAATACCGCTTGCTCCGCAATACGGGTGCATCGAGAGCTATTCACGTGAAAAAGGTTGAGTTTGTGGACGGTTATTTCCGCCAGATGAACCGCCGTGTGGAGGATTTCACCGTCAATTTCTGGCTGCTCATCGCGGTGAATGCCGCCGCACTTATTCTCTTTGTTCTTGCAGGCTTTGTTCTCTACGGCGTGAATCCCGCACTTGGTGCCATGGCCGCCTCCGCCTGTGTCTTTTTGGCCGCACCCTTTTCCTTCTTCTTCTCACACAGATATCCTGTTTTCCGTGCGGCACGCATAGCATCGGATGAAAACTGCGCATTTGTGGGCGAAAGTGCCGTGCAAATGTATTCCTTGTCCGACGTGATGGTTTTTGAGGATGTTGAGGCATTCAACTCTACAAACACGCGCATTCGTCGCATCAAGTTACCCAGCAGCGTACAGGTGCACCAAGTGCTTTTCTATCTTACGAAAGCGTTCGGCGTGATCGGCGGTCCTCTTTTTGGTCTTTTCAGCACGGCAACCGAGGGGGTTGACGATTATTCGGATACCAAACTGATTTCCTCCGATCGTGACGGCTTGCACGTCCGCGTCGGTCATAAGGACGTGCACATTGGCAGTGCTTCTTATCTTTCGATGAACGGCATTGAGCCTTATTACGATGATGAGGATGCCAAATATGCGGCGGAGGGCAAGATCAGCTTGATGTACGTGGCCGTTGACGGCACGTTTATGGCGAAATTCTATATTCAGTATGAACCGAACGAAAAGTTCTGCCGCAATGCCAAGCGTTTGACCCTGCGTCATATGCACCTTCTGATCAGAACCTACGATCCGAACATCAATGATTCTTTGATCGCGGCGCATCCAACGATGTCCACGCTGCCGCTCAGGATTGTGCACAAGAGGCCCGAGCAGCTCCACGACTATGCGGAAGCGAGAATGTATAGCGGTCTTGTGACGTCGGGAAGCACCAAGGATATCTTGAAGCTCCTTTTGCTTTGCGATAACATCAAAACCGTTCAGCAGATCGGTCGTTTTGGCAAGATTTTAACTGCGGCTCTCGGTTTTTCGATCACAGCGCTTTTGGCCTTGACGGGCAATCTCGTTTGGTTGCTGTCACCCTTGTCTCTCCTTTACTGGGGTGTGTGGGCAGTGCCGCTGGCCATTATAACCAAGCGCAAGCTGTAACTCTAACAATCGATGAATCCGACAGAT
>JAFVXT010000132.1 GCA_017501005.1 Clostridia bacterium | reverse complement strand
TGGGTGGCGTGGAATCTGCGCGATCAATTTGCCGCCACGTGGGGCAGTCCCGAGGCGTTTGAGGATCATTACGAGTTTGATGCCGCGCATATCTTCGGTCACCCTTGTCCCTACGACAAGGCGTTTGTTGAGCGATTGAGAGCCGAGAATGATGAGCTTACTCCCGACCTTTTGCTTGAGGAAGAATTTTTTATCTCCCCCAAAAAGGGAGACTATACCGCCATCAAAAACGCCTTTGACTATCACAAATCCAAGGGGCGCTTCTGCTACGTGCAAACGCCGGGATTTTTCGAGTTTTTTAACGAGGTATTCGGCATTCAAAATCAGTTGATGTATCTGCTTTTGTATCCCGAGGAGCTTGCCGAGCTTTACCGTCGTCAAGCCGATTGGATCATTGAATTTGCCGATATCTGCATTGACTTGGGCATGGATTGCATCCACATCTCCGACGACTGGGGATCACAGCGTGACTTGATGTTCGCCCCCGACCTTTGGCGCGAGCTGATCAAGCCCAACTTGGGGCGTGTTATCGATCACGTGCATTCGCGCGGTGCGTTCGTTAGTTTGCACTCCGACGGTTGTATTGAAAAAGTCACCGACGATCTTGCCGAAATCGGTATTGATATGGTGCACCCTTGGCAGGAAAGCGCGGGAATGTCCTATGACACTTACATCGAAAAATACGCCGACAAGTTTGCCATTCTCGGCGGACTTTGCGTGCAATCCGCAGTTGGCATCCTGCCACAGGCGGAGTTGCTTGACGAGATCAGACGCGTGTTTGCCAAAATGCGCGGACGCCGTTGGGTTTGCTGCACAACACACTTTGTGCAGTCGCATTGCAAAATGGAGGATCTCAATGCCGCATACGATCTTGTTTATCAGTTGGCAAGAAGCGAGATCTGATTTTATTTGAGGAAAAAACAATGTCAAATTACAATATGAAACAATGGGTTGCTGACCTTGTTGGCAACCACCCCAAAAAGCCGATGCCGATCCTCTCGTTCCCGTCGGTCAGCCTGCTTGGCGTGGGCGTGCGTGAATTGATTTCTGACAGCACCCTGCAAGCGCGCGGAATGAAAGCGATAGCAGAAAAGACTCCCTCGGCGGCATCGGTCAGCTTTATGGACCTTTCCGTCGAGGCTGAATGCTTTGGCGCGACCGTTACCGTCACCGACGATGAAGTCCCCACAATCAAAGGGCGCATCATCAATGATGCGGACGAGGCAGAGGCGCTTGCCGTTCCCGAGGTTGGGAGCGGAAGGACGCAAATTTATCTTGACGCTATCAAAAAAGCGAAGGAAAGTATCACCGACCGCCCTGTTCTTGCGGGGATGATTGGGCCGTTTTCTCTCGCGGCACGTCTTTTTGACGTTTCCGAAATTATGATGGATTGTTATGACGATCCCGATATGGTGCACCTCGTACTGGAAAAATGCACACAGTTCCTCACCGCTTATGCCAAGGCTTATCACGACGAGGCAGGGGCTGACGGCATTGTGATGGCAGAACCCGTCGCAGGGCTTTTGTCGCCCTCGCTCGAAGAGGAATTTTCCGCACCTTACGTCAAGAAAATCGTTGACGCAGTGCAAAATGATGACTTTATCGTTATTTATCACAACTGCGGCGACAACGTACCCAAAATGCTTCCGTCCATTCTTTCCACAGGTGCGGTGGTGTATCATTTTGGCAACGCCGTGGATTTAGAAAAGGATATTCTTGAAAAAGTTCCTGCTAACATAGTTGTAATGGGCAACATCGCCCCCGTAGGCGTTCTTCGCATAGGTACGCCTGAGTCGGTTCGCGAGGCGACCACCGAG
>JAFVXT010000131.1 GCA_017501005.1 Clostridia bacterium | reverse complement strand
GTTGTGCCTATCCGCACAAATGAAAAATCCAACCCAAAAATCACGCCGCAGGCGTGTATATCATCAATTCCGAAGGAATTGCATATCATCAACACGAAGTGTTGTATATCATCAAGCCGCAGGTAAGATGCACGCGGGCGCGTGATGAGATACAGCCCCGCAGGGGCTGATGATATACGCCGCACTTCGTGCGTCAATGATATACCAAGCCGAAGGCTTGTCGCCTGCGGCTTGGATAAAAAAAGAACGAAGCGATCGCTTCGTTCTTTTTTGGCACCCGCAACGGGAATCGAACCCATAACTACCCCTTAGGAGGGGGTTATTATATCCATTTAACTATGCAGGCGGATATATTTTTCGTACGGCTCTTGCAACCGTACACGCTTATTATACACAAAAAAAGCGGCAAAGTCAATGCTTTTCCCGATTTGCGCAAGCGCAAATCGGCTTTTTTATGAAAAATGCGGCACTCTTTTACGAAAAATGTATTTTTCGCTTGCAATCCCCCCGCTTTTATGATATACTATGATATGCGTAGAAGTATGCAAAAATTTGCGGACGAAGCCCGACGCGTGCCATTTTCGTTTTTGAAAGGTGTGACCGACCATGAAAAGCCCCTATATTGAGCGCACGCGCCGTATGGCCGTGTTTGCCTTGCTCGGTGCGCTCGCCTTTCTCGGTGACGTCATCTTTGAAGGGCTGCCGAACGTTCACCCCGTGGCGGTGCTGATCGCCGCCTATACCGTCGTGTACGGCGTGCGCGCGCTGATCCCCATTTACGTTTACGTTTTCTTAATCGGTCTTTCGTGGGGCTTCGGGGCGTTCTGGCTTCCCTACCTTTACGTTTGGCTGCCGCTTTTTTTGCTGATCCATATCATTCCGCGCCGATGGCCGACTTTCTTGCGCGCCGTCCTTTATGCCGCCGTTTGCACCATGCACGGTCTTTTCTTCGGCATTCTGTGGGCACCCGCGCAAGCACTCATGCTCGGCTTCACGTTCCGCCAGACGCTTGCCTGGATCGCGGCGGGACTGACCTTCGATATCGGCCACGCCGTCGGCAATGCCTGCGCATCGCTTCTGATCGTTCCCATTGTGCGCATTCTTTGCGCACTTGAAAAACAAAAAACGAGGTAAAACCAATGAAAGCTGTGACTCGCGCCATCATTCCTGCGGCAGGGCTCGGCACGCGTATGCTGCCGATCTCGCACGCCGTTCCCAAGGAAATGCTCCCGATCGTCGATCTGCCCGCCATCTATTATCTGGTAGAGGAGGCGGTTCTCAGCGGTATTCGTGAAATTCTCGTCATCACCAACCGCGATAAGGATGCGATGGAGGATTTCTTTGACGATTCCCCCTCCTACGAAGCGCGCTTGCGCGCCTCGGGACGTGATGCCGATGCCGACCGTCTACGCGAGATCGCACGCATGGCCAACATCTATTTCATTCGCCAGAAGGAGGCCAAGGGCCTTGGCCACGCCGTGCATTGCGCACGTGATTTCGTGGGCGACAATCTCTTCACCGTCCTTTACGGCGACGATATCATCTTCTCCAAAACCCCCGTCTGCCGTCAGCTGATCGATACCTATGAGCAGTACGGCCGCGCGGTGGTGGGCGTGAAGCCCGTACCGATGGCCGACGTCGCTCGCTACTGCTCTCTGAAAATCGCGCCGATCGACGGCCGTGACGATTGTTTTTTCTGCGACGATATGATCGAAAAGCCCAAAAAGGGTCAGGAATTTTCCAATTATTCGATCCTCGGCCGCGTGCTGCTCACCCCCGAGATCTTCGACATTCTCAAGGATCAGGCGCCCGGTGCGGGCGGCGAGATCCAGCTGACCGATGCTATGGCCACCCTTGCGCGTGAGCGCGGCGTCACCGCCCTTCATTTTGAGGGCGAACGCTTTGACATGGGCTCGAAGCTCGGCTTTTTGCGTGCAAACGTTGTGCGCGGCTGTGAGCACGAGGAGGTCGGCGAGGAATTTCGCGCTTTTCTGCGCGAATTTGCAAAAAATCTCTGATTCTGCCCCGCGCTTGCGGGCAGGTAATGAAAGATGATGATCACCGTGAAAAATAATGCCCCCGTTTTAGATGCAGCACTTCAAAAAGTGCCCTCCGAAGAACAAAAAATCCACCGTGTCTGCTTTGTCTGCACGGGCAATACCTGCCGCTCGCCCATGGCCGCGGCACTCTATAACTATCTGCACGAGGACGAGCCGACCGAGGCTTGCTCGGCAGGTCTTTCGGTGTTCCCCGGTGAGCCGATCGCACTGAACGCCCTGCTCGCCCTCAAGGGGCGCGGCGTGATCTCAAGTGCCAAAAACAATTACGAAGCGCATGAAGCCACGCCGTTCTCAAAGGAACTCCTTGACCGCGTTGACGACGTCTATGCCCTCTCCTCGCGCCACTATATGGCGCTTTGCATCTCTTACCCCGAGGACGTTCAAAAATTCCACCTGCTCGGTGAGATCGCCGATCCCTACGGCGCTTCTCTTGACCGCTATCAGCAAACCCTTGCCGAAATCGAGGAAGCCTTTCATGTTCAATTCCGCAAGTCCTGACGTTACGCGAGCGACGCCCGAGGATGCCGCCGCCATTGCCGCGCTTGAGACGCTGACCTTTTCCGCGCCCTATACGGAAAAATCTGTGCGCGATATGCTGTCCTCGACGATCCACCCCTCCTTCGTTGTGCGCGACGGAGGCGAGCTGCTCGGCTATCTGCTCGGCCAGATGATCGTCCCTGAAGGTGAGCTTTTGCGCATTGCCGTCCGTCCGAGCGCACGTCGGCGCGGTGTCGGCCGTGCGCTCATCGAGGCCTTTCTCGCACATTTGCAAGAAAACGGTTGCACCGTCTGCTTCCTTGACGTGCGCGAGCATAACGCACCCGCGCAAGCACTGTATAGCTCCTACGGCTTCACCCCCCTTGACCGCCGCAAGGGCTACTACCATCTTCCCACCGAGGATGCCATCATCATGCAGTTGCCGCTTAACCAAAAACAATAAAAAAAGTGATATTTCAGGGCAGATGTCCGTTTTGCCCAGCCATACAAAAAGAAAGGATGCCCGTTCCATGCACGTACTCTCCTTTGAAAGCTCCTGTGACGAAACCGCCGTGGCTGTTTTGCATGCCGATGGGCATACGCTGACGCCGAAGGCCGACGTCATTGCCTCGCAAATTGATATTCACCGTCTTTACGGCGGCGTCGTGCCCGAGATCGCCTCACGCGCTCACGTAGAAGCCATCTCAAGGCTGACCTATGAAGCGCTTGACCGCGCCTCGCTTTCGCTGTCCGACATTGATCTGATTGCCGTGACCTCGCACCCGGGGCTGATCGGCGCATTGCTTGTCGGCGTGAATTTTGCCAAATCCCTTGCCGCGGCAAACGGCATTCCCTTGGTTGAGGTCGACCATATCAAGGGGCACATTGCCGCCGCTTACGTCACACACGAAAAAAACGAGCACAAGGAGGTGCCAAAGCCGCCCTTCCTTGCGCTGGTGGTTTCGGGCGGCCATACCTCGGTGTTTCTGGTCGAGGATTACACGCGCCATACCCTGCTCGCCTCCACACGCGACGATGCGATGGGCGAGGCCTTTGATAAGGTGGGCAGACTGCTTTCCCTGCCTTATCCTGCGGGGGCGGCCTTTGACGCCTTGGCCTCCGAGGGATTTGCCCTTTACGGCTGTGACGTCTGTACCTACAAAAACACAGAGGCCGCGCGCGAGAGCGAATGGCACCTGCCCTCCCCCGCCCTGACAGGCGATGCCGCCCCCGATCTTTCCTTCTCGGGACCGAAGACGGCGGCCGTCAATCTGATGAACCGATTGAAGCAGAAGAATGAAACGGTTGACCGCGCGCGCTTTGCCGCCCACTTTACCTACGTGGCGGTGGAGGGTGTGGCACGGCAGCTCTCTCTGCTGCTTGATCGCTACCCCGGCTTGCCCCTCGTGATGGGAGGCGGTGTGGCCGCCAATTCGCATTTGCGCCGCTACGTGGCGAGGCTCGCCGAGGAAAAGAAGAGCCGCCTTTTCGTGTTGCCACTCGCCCTTTGCGGTGATAACGGCACGATGATCGCCGCGGCAGGCTACTACGCTTATAGGAACGGCGAACGTGCCGACAGCACGCTGAACGCCAGCGCCGCCGACGGCATTTGAAAAAAGAGCAACTAAAAAAGGAAAAACCGCCCTATGATGTTCAAGAAGAAAGAGAAAAAAGAGAAAAAAGAGAAGAAATCGCTGTTCGGTGAAAAGAGCCAGGTCTCTCCCGCCGTCATCAAGCGTCTGCCCCGCTACCACCGTTATCTCGGTGAGCTGCTGCGCAACAACCGCTTACGCATCAGCTCCTCCGAGCTTTCCGAGATGATGGACGTCACAGCCTCGCAGATCCGTCAGGATCTCAACTGCTTCGGCGGCTTCGGTCAGCAGGGATACGGCTATAACGTCCGCTATCTCTATGACAAAATCAGCGATCTGCTCGGTGTGAACGCAGGCTTCGGCGCGATCATCATCGGTGCGGGCAATCTCGGCCGCGCACTTGTTTGCAGCCATATGTTCGAGCGCCGCGGCGTGCGCCGCCTTGCGCTTTTCGACATTGATCCGAGCCTTGTCGGCACCACGGTTGCGGACATTCCGATTCTGCATATCGACGAGCTTGACGAGTTCGTGCGCACGCAAAACGTGCATATTGCCGTTCTGACCACGCCGAAGGAGGCAGCGGCCGAGGCAATGAACCGCGTGCTGGAGCTCGGCATTCGCGGCATCTGGAACTTCTCCAACGCCGAGCTGCGCTCGGCGCATCCGCAAGCGGTCATTGAAAACATTCACCTCGGTGATTCGCTCATGACGCTTTGCTACGAGGTCTCCCGCCGTTCGGCAGAGGAGCAGAAGAAATGACCTACACCTTGAACGAAAAGCGCAAGCCGCTTGCCGAAAACCCCGTGCTTTCGGAGGCTGACCGCACCGAGCTTGCCGTTTTGCTCTGCCTGCAGGAGCTTGGCTGTGCCACCGCCGCCGAGCTTGCGCGCGCCGCCTTATGCACGGAATCCGACGCGCAGGCCGCTTTGCAATTCTGGCGCGGCGCACGCATGGTGCGCGTGATGAGCGAGGGTGAGAGTGCCCCCATCCCCGCCGCACCCGAAAGCGAGGGCGAAGCAGAGAAAAGCGAACCGCGCAAAATTCATGCCGCATTGCGCCATGAAATGAAGCTCGCGCCGATGAACAGCGAATACACGGCGTCCCTGATTGAGGAGCACCGCCTGTCGGCCTTTCTCGATGCCTGCCAGCAAACGGCAGGACAGATCTTTTCCCCCCACGAGATTGAGATCACGGTCGGTCTTCACCACCAGCTCGGTCTTTCGCCCGAATATATTCTCACCTTGATCGCCTACTGCTACGGCATGGAAAAGCGGTCGATGTCCTACGTTGAAAAGGTGGCCTTTTCCTTTGTGGTCGATCGCGGAATCGACACCGAGGAAAAGCTGATTGCGCACATTGATGCCCTTGACCGCATGCATTCGGCGGAGGGCAAGCTGCGCGCGCTCTTCGGCATGGGCGACCGCGCCCTCACCAAGCGCGAGAAGGATGCCTTTTTCAAGTGGCTGAACGATTTTTCCTATGGTCTTGATATGATCGAGGCCGCCTACGATAAGACGGTCAACAATACGGGCAAGGCCTCGGTTGCCTATGCCGATAAAATTCTTTCACAT
The DNA here is from genome assembly GCA_017501005.1 of Clostridia bacterium. Taxonomy (GTDB): domain Bacteria; phylum Bacillota; class Clostridia; order Oscillospirales; family CAG-272; genus UBA1740. Next base: position 6,453 of record JAFVXT010000131.1, on the reverse strand, counting down.
TGGCACACGTCGGGCTGCAAAACGCCGGCGGATGCCGAGGCGCTGGACGCACGCGAGGCGGCTGCCTTGCCCGACAAAAAGAAAAAGGCCGAAAAGGAAGCGGCCGAGCGCGAGCGCGAGAAGAACCGCTCCTTCAACGGCTCGGACATCGACGATATCTTTTCGCGCGCCCTCGCACGCAGCTACGGCAAGAGCGAGGAAAAGAAAAAGGACGGCGGCTCAGACGCCTGACCGAAAAACGCATAAAAAGCAAACGAAACTGCAATCAACTGTGCCGCCCCGCGCGGCAGAACGGAGATTATGATGGGATACGACAGCGGCAATTTTCAGCGCGTCAAGGACGCTTATACCGCCAAAAGAAAGCAAGCCGAGCAAGTGGCCGAGGAACGCAAAATGCAAGTGCACGCCCTTTCCCCTGCCATTGCGGAGATTGACCGAAGGCTCTCGGGCACGGGCTTGCTTCTCTTCCGCATTGCCAGCCAAGGCGGCGAGGATCTGCCGAAGAAAATCGAAGAGGCGCGCAAGGAAAACCAAGCCCTGCTTGAAGAAAAGCACGCCTTGCTTGCCGCGCTCGGTCTGCCTGCCGACTATACCGAAATTCATTACGAATGCACGCTCTGCTCGGATACGGGCTATCTGCCGAGCACGAAGATGTGCGAGTGCATGAAGCGCGCCCTCTCGGTGGAGGGCTTCCGCGCGTCGGGCTTGGGGTCGCTTGTCGAGCGTCAGAGCTTTGACAATTTCTCGCTCGACCGCTTCGAGGAGGAGGAGCGCCCCCTCATGAAGCACAACCTCGATTTTCTGCGCAAGTATGCGAATACCTTCCGCACAGGTGCCAAAAGCCTGATCCTGATCGGCGGCACAGGGCTTGGCAAAACCCACCTTTCCACCTCGCTTGCCCGCGTGGTCATCGAGCGCGGCTACAGTGTCATCTACGACACCGCGCACAATATCGTGTTCGACTTCAACTACGACCAATTCAAGAGCAAGCCCGAGGAAGAGCTGCGCAGTGAAAAATACCTTGATTGCGATCTGCTCTTGCTTGACGATCTCGGCACGGAGGTGCAGACCAAGCACACCGCCTCCTATCTTTACAATCTGATCAACACGCGCATGAACCGCGGCAAAACCACCGTTGTCAGCACCAACCTCACGCCAAACGAGGTGCTGGAGCGTTACGGAGACCGTCTTTCCAGCCGTCTCTTCGGCGAATACGAGATTTTGCTCTTCCGCGGCAAGGATATCCGCTTAAAGAACAATATCTGAAAGAAGAGCCCTGCTGCATTGACAGTTGCACTCTTTTCCTTCGATACATATACTGAAAGAAAATGCTTCGAAGGAAAGGAAAACCGCCATGCGTATTGATCTTCTTTCAAATGACGAACGCGCCAAAAGCGCCAAAGAGCTCCTTGACCGCCGCCATACCGTGCGGCTGGGAGCTCTTTTTTCGCCCTCGGACACGCCGCCTGACCTTCTCGTGCTCCCCATACCCATCACGCGGGACGGACTTACCTTGAACGGCACGCCCTATACGCTTGATGCTTGCCGCCAAGCCCTGCAAAGGGGCGCAAAGAAAACGGCCGTGCTCGGCTACGGCGCGTGCCCCGAAGCACTTCTCTGCACCGATTACCGCGATCTTTCGCAGGACGAGCGCTTCGTTTCTTCCAATGCCGAGCTGACAGCCGAGGGAGGCATGCTGCTTTTGGAGAATGCCTTTTCCTCGCGCGGCATTGCGCTTTTCTCCTCGGTTGCCGTGATTTTGGGCTACGGACGCATCGCGCGCGCCATGGCCGCGCGGCTTTGCGCACACGGTGCGCACGTCATGATCGGTGCAAGGCGGTCGGAGGCGCGTGAGGCGGCGCGCCGTGCAGGCTATATTCCCTTTGATCCCTATGACCGCGCCTTCTTTTGCGAGCGCGGCCGCCTGCTCTTTGCCGAGTGCGCGCACGCGGCCGTCAATACCGTACCCTCGCCGTCGGTGATTCCCACGCTTGAAGGCATGCCGAACGCCGTCTGCGCCTTGGAGCTTTCGGGCAAAAGCGACGTTCTTGCCGCCGCCGAGGCGCTCCCCTTCCCCGCCCTTGACGGCAAGGCGATCCCCACGCGCTTTTTCCCCAAAAGTGCAGGGGCTCTTTTGGCCGAGGCTATTCTCCGCCAAAAAATCTGACCGCAAACGATTGACAAGAGCGCAAAAATACAGTATAATAGCAAAGGAATCGACAAAAGAATAAGCGCAAGGAAAAAATACTCCGTCGTATTTTTGTCGGGCGCACGCAAGGGTGTGCGCTCGGGGATCAGGAAATTGCGGTGCAAATCCGCGGCAACAGCCATTACCGTAACTCAGCTTGCCAAGGCAAGCCGTCAAGTCGGAATGCTGATCTCCTTGTGACACGTAAAAGTCTCTTGGGCAATCGGGGAGACTGTGAAAAAAGGGCGCGGCCTCATAGTCACGCCTTCCTTTGCCGCGGCAGGACGGCAATTTTCTCACAGTACCCCCCTCGGAGGGTACTTTTATTTTATCCTTTTGTGAAAAAAAGAAAGGATATTCAAAACATGAAAAAAACACTCAAAACCGCACTTTCCCTCACGCTTACCTTACTCTTCATCTTCGCCCTCGTCGCCTGCCATAAGGAAGAAGCAACCGACCTTTGGAAGGATGCTACCTATACGGAGGACACCGTGCTCGGCGAAGGCGCCAAAACCGTCACGGTCGAGGTCATGGTGGAAGAAAAAACCGTCACCTTCACGATTAAAACCGACAAGGAAACCGTGGGTGACGCCTTAATTGAGCACAAGCTCCTGGACGGTGAGCAAGACGATTACGGCCTGTACGTCAAAAAGGTCAACGGCATCACCGCCGATTATGACGTCGACCAAAGCTATTGGGCCTTCTATATTGACGGCGAATATGCCATGACGGGCGTGGACGGCACGCCGCTGGAGGAAGCTCTCACCTACAGGCTCGCCTATACCAAATAAAAAAGCACCAAGCTCTGTTTCCTGCCACACACAGAAGAGGCTTTTTGCATATATTGTTAGCGGACACCCTTTCACGAGTGGCCGCTTTTCAATTTCACATAAACAAAGGTGCTTTATGATCGGATATGCTTTTTGCGGTTCCTTTTGCACGCTTTCGCATTCGCTGGCCGCCTTTCGCCGCTTGCGCGCAGACGGCACAGAGCTCCAGCCGATTTTCAGCGAACGCGTGTATGAGACCGACACACGCTTCTGGCGCGCCGAGGAATTTCGCACGGCGGTGGAGGGCTTGGCAGGACGCGCTGTCATTCATACCATCGTCGATGCCGAGCCGCTCGGCCCCGCCTCTCCGCTTGACGCGCTCGTCATTGCCCCCTGCACAGGCAATACGCTTGCCAAGATCGCGCAAGGGATCACCGACACCGCGGTCACCATGGCGGCCAAGGCGCACCTGCGCGCCGACCGACCGCTTCTGATCGCGCTTGCGTCAAACGATTCGCTTTCTGCCAATCTCTCGAACATCTCCGCACTGCTTCTGCGCAAGCAGGTCTTTTTCGTGCCCATGCGGCAGGACGATCCCGCGAAAAAGCCGCACTCGCTGGTTGCCGACTTCACGTCGGTTTCCGACGCGCTCTCCGCCGCCCTGGAGGGGCGGCAGATGCGGCCGTTATTCTTATAAAATGAAAGCTGCCTCAAATGCGAAATAAGCATTTGAGGCAGCCCCTTTTCTTCTTACCTAAAGAATTTCACAGCCGATTATTGAAAGAATTTCACAGCCGAACGGAACATGCCGATATCGTAGTTACCTGCAACGTTCTTGTAAAGTCCGCGTCCGATACGCTCGGAGTGGCCCATCTTACCGAAGACACGGCCGTCGGGCGAGGTGATACCCTCCACCGCCAGCACCGAGCCGTTCGGGTTGTGGGCGATATCCATGGTCGGATTGCCGTCCATATCCACGTACTGCGTGGCGATCTGGCCGTTTTTGATCAGCTCGGCAAGCAAAGCCTCTTCGCAAAGGAAGCGGCCCTCGCCGTGCGAGATCGGCACGGTGAATACGTCACCGATCTGCGTTTCGGCAAGGAAGGGCGACATATTGGAGGCAATGCGCGTGCGCACAAGGCGGGACTGATGGCGGCCGATGGTATTGAAGGTCAGAGTCGGTGCGTGCTCGTCGGGCTCGGTGATGCGGCCGTAAGGCACAAGACCAAGCTTGATCAAGGCCTGGAAGCCGTTACAGATACCCGCGACCAAGCCGCCGCGAGCGTCAAGCAAATCGGCAACCGCATCAGCGGCCGCGCCGCTGCGCAAGAAGGAGGTAATGAATTTACCCGAGCCGTCGGGCTCGTCACCGCCCGAGAAGCCGCCGGGCACGAAGAGCATCTGCGACTCACGCAAGCGGAGCGCGAATTTTTCAACCGAGGAGGCAATGGCCTCGGAGGTGAGGTTCTGCACAACGAAGAGCTCTGCCTCGCCGCCCGCATCACGAACGGCACGCGCACTGTCATATTCGCAGTTCGTGCCGGGGAATACGGGGATCAGCACGCGCGGACGTGCTGCCTTGACGGCGGCCGAGCGATTGAGCGTCACGCCGGTGGGCGCATCGGCCTTCGAAACGAGTGTCTTCTCCGCCTTGGGAGGATTCATCGGATAGATCTCTTCAAAAACGCCCTCGTAGGCTTCTGTCAGCGTATGCAGGCAAATCTTGTCCGCACCGCGCGAGATCATCTCCTCTGCCACGGTTTTGCCGAGCAGAATGGCATTTTCGGGAAGCTGATCATCGGCAAGCTCGAGCACGAACGCGCCGTAAGCATAGCCGAAGAGCGTGCGGTCGTCGATCCTTTCATCGATGGCGACACCGATGCCGTTACCGATCGCCATCTTGAAGAGTGCCTCTGCCACACCGCCGTAGGAGGGGGTGTATGCCGCCACCGCACGGCCGCTTGAGGTCAGGGCGTGCACGGTTGCATAGAGCTTTTTCAAGGAGTCGGCAAGCGGCAAGCCGTCTGCATCACGCTCAGGCGAAAGCAGGACGATTTCATGGCCCGCACCCTTGAATTCAGGCGAGGTAACCTCACCGATCTTACCCGTGGTGACGGCAAAGGAAACGAGCGTGGGAGGAACGTCGAGCTCCTCAAAGCTGCCGCTCATCGAGTCCTTACCGCCGATCGAGGCAATGCCGAGATCCATCTGTGCGCGGTATGCGCCGAGCAATGCGGCCAAGGGCTTACCGAAGCGGTCGGGCTTTTGCTTGGGCTTTTCGAAATATTCCTGGAAGGTGAGATACACGTCCTCAAAGGAAGCACCCGCGGCGATCAGTCGGGAGACCGATTCGCAAACGGCGAGATAAGCGCTGTGGTAGGGGCTCTTTTCGGCGATCATGGGATTGAAGCCCCACGCCATATAGGAGCAATCGTCGGTATCGCCGCGCTCCATGGAGATCTTCTGCACCATGGCCTGCACGGGGGTTTTCTGGCGGCAGCCGCCGAAGGGCATCAGAACGCCGCCCGCACCGATGGTCGAGTCAAAGCGCTCGGAAAGGCCTTGTCCCGAAGCGACGTTCAGGTCGGTCACGGTCTTCTTATATTTTTCCTCAAACGAGCCCTCGGGCAGAGCCTTGTCGGCACTCTTGGGGGCGGCGGGCGCGGCCGTCATATGCTTTTCCGCACCGTTCGAATTCAGAAATTCACGGGAAATATCAACGATCGTCTTGCCGTTCCAGGTCATCACGAGGCGTTTTTCCTCGGTGACGGTTGCCACAACGGTGGCCTCCAGGTTTTCCTCTGCGGCAAGCGCAAGGAACTTGGAAACGTCCTCTGCGGCCACGACCACGGCCATACGCTCCTGCGATTCGGAGATGGCAAGCTCGGTGCCGTCAAGGCCCTCGTACTTTTTGGGCACGGCGTTCAGATCAATGAACAGGCCGTCGGCAAGCTCGCCGATGGCAACCGACACACCGCCCGCACCGAAGTCGTTGCAGCGCTTGATGAGGCGCGTGACCTCGGGATTGCGGAAGAGACGCTGGAGCTTGCGCTCCTCGGGTGCGTTACCCTTCTGCACCTCTGCACCGCAGCTGGTGAGCGATTCGGTGGTGTGGGATTTGGAGGAGCCCGTTGCGCCGCCGCAGCCGTCACGGCCCGTGCGGCCGCCGAGCAGAATCACGCGGTCGCCGCTGATCGGGCATTCGCGGCGCACGGAGGATGCGGGTGCAGCCGCGATGACGGCACCGATCTCCATACGCTTGGCGGTATAGCCCTCATGGTAAAGCTCGCTGACCTGACCTGTGGCCAGACCGATCTGGTTACCGTAGGAGGAATAGCCTGCCGCCGCCGTGGTGACGATCTTGCGCTGCGGCAGTTTGCCTTCCATGGTATCGTCAACGGGTCGGGTGGGATCTGCTGCGCCCGTGACGCGCATGGCGGCGTAAACGTAGGATCTGCCCGAAAGCGGGTCGCGGATGGCACCGCCGATGCAGGT
>JAFVXT010000130.1 GCA_017501005.1 Clostridia bacterium | reverse complement strand
CTTGCGGAAGCAAGGCGAATAGCTGGTCAAGGTGTAGGGAAGAGCCTTTTCGTCCAGAATGGTGTCGATGAACTTACCGATCATCGAGTGCTCGCTCGTGCCGATCAGATAGAGGTTTTCGCCCTCGATCTTATACATCATGGCGTCCATTTCGGCAAAGCTCATCACGCCCGTGACAACCTCACTGCGGATCATGAAGGGCGGTACGCAGTAGGTGAAGCCGCGGTCGATCATGAAGTCGCGTGCATAAGAAATGACGGCGGAATGAAGTCTGGCAATGTCGCCCATGAGATAGTAAAAGCCGTTACCTGCCACCTTGCGCGCACTATCAAGATCAAGGCCGTCAAAGCTCTCGAGAATATCGGTGTGGTAGGGAATCTCAAAATCGGGAACAACGGGCTCGCCGTAACGCTGAACTTCAACGTTTTCGCTATCGTCGCGGCCGACGGGAACGCTCGGATCAATGATGTTCGGAATGGTCATCATGATGCGGCGGATCTCTTCCTCGAGCTTGGCACATTCGGCCTCCAGCTCAGCCAAACGCTCGGCACCCTCGGTGACAAGACGCTTCATTTCGTTGGCTTCATCGCGCTTGCCCTGTGCCATCAAAGCACCGATCTGCTTCGAATACTTGTTGCGGTTGGCACGCAGAGCGTCGGCTTCGCTCTTGAAAGCGCGGTTCTTTTCATCAAGCGCGATGACCTCATCGACCAAGGACAGCTTGGAATCCTGGAATTTCTTCTTGATGTTTTCTTTGACAAGCTCGGGATTTTCGCGGACAAAACGTAAATCTAACATGATTTACCTCCTAAAAAATAAAATAAAAACCCTCCGAATTTCTCGGAGGGTGTCATTGGACACGGTGCCACCTCGCAGTTTCACTCAAAGCCTCTTGACGCGAGGTAAACGGCGGCGCTCATCGCGCGCGGCTCAAGAGCGGAAGCGTTTCTCACCGTCAAGGACTTGCACCAACCGTCCTCTCTCTGGCACGGCAACCGAAACGAGATTCTCTTTCACAGCCTTTGTCAATTGTAGATATTATAGCAAAAAAGCCAACCTCTGTCAAGACCTTCTTCGAAAAAATTCGCGCTTTTCTCAAAGAGTCAGCGACGGCGGTCGTTCCTGCTGACCATGAGAAGCAGCCGCAAAAGCTGCATGAGCGAGACGAGCAAGGCCGCAACGTAGGTCAAGGCGGCGGCCGAAAGAACCTTTTTTGCCTTGGCAAGCTCCTCGCGTGTGAGCGTACCGCTCGCATCAAGTGCCTTCAAAGCGCGTGCGCTTGCATTGTATTCGGTCGGCAGGGTTACAAGCTGAAAAAGTGCGGTCAAGGAGAAGAGAAGCACGCCTGCATAGGCAAGCAGAATCATTTCGGGACGGTCGGGCACCCAGTAGCTGAGTAAAATACCGAATAGGATCAGCGGCATCGAGAGCTTTGCACCAAAATTGGTGGCGGGAATGATGGCAGAGCGGATCTTGATCGGCACGTAGTTTTCGGCATGCTGTACCGCATGTCCTGCTTCGTGCGCCGCAACGCCGATGGCCGAGCAGGAGCAGCTGCTGTAAACCGATTGCGAAAGATAGACGGTTTGATCCTTCGGGTTATAGTGGTCGGTCAGGTGGCCTTGTGTTTGCATCACGCGCACGTAGCGCAGGCCGTTGCGGTCGAGAATGCGGCGTGCGGCATCAGCACCCGTCAGACCGCTGCGCGCATATTGGTCGGCATAGCGCTTGAAGGTGGAATTGACTCTCGCCGATGCCCAAATCGAAAGGATAATGGCGGGCAGAACAAGCAAAAGATAATAAGGATCGATCCAAAACATAAAGGGGTATTTTCCTTTCTTTCGTTGTGTTCGTCAGGCATAAAAAGCATGAAAGCTCTTGCGTTTTATACGAATTTGTAGTATAATCAAAATGATATGTCACTTGACGATACATATTATATCCTTTTTTGCGGAAAATGTCAAGTAAGTGAAGATTTTTTCTGCGTTGATCACAAACATGATTCAAAAAAGAGGCAAAAACAGTTATGAGAAAAACAAAGATCGTCTGTACGCTCGGCCCTGCTTGCCGTGATGAAAAGACCATGGAAAAGATGCTTTTGGCAGGCATGAACGTTGCGCGTATGAACTTTTCGCACGGTGACCATGCCTATCACGAGGAAATGCTGACAAATTTCCGCCGTGTGCGTGACCGTCTGGGCGTTCCCGCCGCCGTGATGCTGGATACCAAGGGGCCCGAGATCCGTCTCGGCGAATTTGAGGGCGGTGCGGCCGAGATCAAAAGCGGCGATGAATTTGTGCTGACCACCGAAAAGGTGACGGGCAATGCGCAGCGCGCCTATATCAATTATGCCGATCTTCCGCGCCAGCTGGCCGTGGGCACTCGGCTTCTCATTGATGACGGCCGCATTCTTCTGACCGTAGAGCGTGTTGACGGCAAGGATATTGTTTGCCGTGTCAAGGAGGGAGGCAAGGTCTCTTCCCGCAAGAGCATCAACGTGCCCCACGTGCATCTGGACATGCCGTATCTGAGCGAAGCCGATCAAAAGGATCTGCGCTTCGGCATCGAGCATGACGTTGATTTTGTGGCGGCATCCTTCGTGCGCTCGCAGGAGGACGTCATTGCACTTCGCAAATTCCTTGATTATTACGGCGGCCACGATATCAAGATCATTGCAAAGATCGAAAATATCGAGGGCATTGAGAATTTTGATAGCATCCTCCGCCATGCGGACGGCATCATGGTCGCACGCGGCGATATGGGTGTGGAGGTCGAATACGAGCGCTTGCCCGGCTTGCAGAAAAAATTCATTCGTAAATGCTACAGTGCGGGCAAAATGGTCATCACCGCCACGCAGATGCTGGAATCGATGATCACCAATTTTACCCCCACCCGCGCCGAGATCACCGACGTTGCCAACGCCGTCTTTGACGGCACGTCCGCCATTATGCTTTCGGGCGAAACGGCCATGGGGCGGCACCCCGCGCTCGTCGTGGAAACCATGGCGCGCATTGCCGCGCAGGCCGAGCACGACGCCTTTGATATGCAGGTATATCGCGGAATCCCTTACGATAACGATGCAGATGATATGACCAATGCCGTCTGTGACGCTGCCTGCACCACCGCGCGCGACGTTGGTGCGTCGGCTATCATTGCGGTGACAAAATCGGGCTATACCGCACGCCGCGCTTCGAAATTCCGTCCCGAAGAGCCGATCATTGCCGCCACCTACGTTGAAAAAACCTTCCATCAGCTCGCACTTTCCTGGGGCGTTTATCCCGTGCGCGCCCTCTATCAGCAGGATGCAAATATCCTTTTTGTGCACGCCATCGATTGCGCCAAAAAGGACGATTACGTCAAAGCAGGTGACGTTGTGATTATCACGGCGGGCGCAGAAGGTGAAACCGATACTCTGCGGGTACAAAAAGTACACGCAAGCAGACATTAGAGGCAGGCTCATTTAGCGCAGACCAAAAACGCAAAAGAAAGAAAAAAGAACAAGGCCGCTTTTCTATCTGAAAGGATAGTGAAAGCGGTCTTTTAAGGTAGAAATTCTAACGAATTTCAATGATTTATTATTTGCGTTTTTTAGCCGCGCTCTCGGCATTCGACGTATTTTTATACGCCTATCATGCCGAGATCACGGCTTCTGTCAACTTGCCGTAGGCAATTGACGCGCTTGCGCTAAGCATCTAACTGCGCAAGCCTCTAAAAGCCTTTACGGAGCTTTTAGGAAAACTCGACCTCTTTTACCCCTTCAGCTCCTCCAGCTCTCGCATCGCATCGGCGAGGCCGCCGATACGATCAATCAGTCCGCACGCGACAGCCGCCTCACCGTCAAGGACAGAGCCGACGTCGTTTGCCATCTGGTCGGTGCGCATCATGCGGCGGTGGAGCTCCTCGCGGTCGGCCTTTGAATGGCGGGCAATGAAATCGAGGATCCGATCCTGCATCTTGATGAGGTAATCAAAGGCCTGGGGTGCGGTGATCACCGTGCCGCCCGTGCGCACG